>JAMOSA010000028.1 GCA_027063325.1 Campylobacteraceae bacterium | reverse complement strand
TCTTTCAAACTGTGGTGAAAAGTATATATATGCTCCACCACCTCCAACAAGCAGTAAAAAGAGTAAAAAGAGGAATGCTCCACCACCTCCCCCTCTTCTTGATTGTCCATATCGTCTTCGTGCCATAATAGATACTATCCTTTATTAGAAAATTACTTTGTCATATTATATCAATAATGAATAATCAATATTGAATAAAATTCTATTTTTTACGATTATATCATTGTAGAGAAGTAATTTTCACTTTTGCTTAACAACTCTTGTGGTGTACCACTCTCTTTTAGATAACCATCCTCAATCACATATATATATTGAGCTTTTTCAATAGTACTGAGTCTATGTGCTATTGTAATTACAATTTTTTCTTTTAGATACTCCTGTATATCATGAAATAGTTTTGCTTCAGAGTGGATATCAAGAGCTGAAGTTGATTCATCAAATATCACTATTTTTGGATCAAGCAATATCATTCTAGCTATTGCTACTCTTTGTCTTTGTCCTCCACTAAGTTTTATACCATCTCTACCTACTACAGTATCTAAACCTCTCTCAAGATTTGCAACAACACTCTTTAACTGTGCTATCTCAAGAGCCTTTTGAATATCATTTTCTGAGTACTCTTTTCCAAGAGTCAAGTTAAATCTTAGGGTATCATTAAAGAGTTTTGGATTTTGCAGTATAAGATGACTTACTTCCCTAAGAGTTGAGAGTTCTATATTTTTGATAGATACACCATTATACAATATATCTCCCTCCTCAAGAGGATAAAAACCCACTAGCAGATTTGCCAAAGTTGTCTTACCACTTCCACTAGGTCCTACTATGGCTACCTTTGCTTTTGGAGCAATCTTGAATGATATACTTTTGAGTATCTCTTTATCTTTGTTATAAGCAAACTTTATATCTCTTGCCTCTATAGATATAGAACTTTTATTTAAAAAGGGATCTTTTAAAATAGCAGGAGTAGGCTCTTGTTTCATCTCAAAGATACTATTTACTCTTTTACATGAAGCCTTTGCAGAAGCCAAAGCGTATTGAAAATTGATAATATCCTGTGTTGGTGTCATCATTATCCATAAATAACCAAATACAGCTAACATCAATCCTACACTGAGTCCTCCATATGCAACAGCCAAAATACTGACAGATCTAAAGAGTTCATAACCACCTAGAAATATTAGAAATGATGCTCTTATTGATTTGTCACTTCTGTAACTAAACTCTATAGATTTATCTTTTAGTATTTTTGCTTTGTTATCTATTTGGGTAAAAAAATATCTCTCTTTGTTTGTAGCTTTTATCTGATGCATAAGCTCTAGTGTTTCACTCAAAGTTGATTGAAAAATCTCTATAGCTCTATTCTCTTCTTTTTTCAGCTTCCCTACTCTTCTTGCCATCTTGGCAGTAAAATAGACAACTATCGGATTTGTTACAAGTATAAAAAGAGCCAGTTTCCAATCAATTATAAGTAATACAACTGCACTAAATATCAAAGTTAGTATAGATATTATAAATTTGCTTACAGTTACACCTATAAATGAATCTATTGTATTTACATCTGTTACAAGTTTACTGGCAATTGCAGAAGGAGAAGATGTCTCATACTCTTTTAAAGAGACTCTTTTTAAATGCTCAGTTGCATCTTTTCTTATATTGTAAGCTACCTGTTTTGAGACAGTCAAAAATCTCTTTACCTGATATATATTGAGTAAAAATCCAACTACTCTGAGTACTATTACAACTACCAAAAAAAATGCCACATATCCACTTAACGACATAGGCATTATATGCTCTTTTACCCACCCAATAAGAGTATCACTTTTATGTAAAAGCAATTCATCTACAAGCAATGGTATAAAAAGAGGTATAATCACAGTCAAAGCAGTTGCAAAAAATGCTGCAATATTTCCTCTAATCAAATCATTTTTATACTTTAAAGACTCTTTAATTAGTGCTTTTATACTGCACTCTCTTTTAATCTTGTACAATTTCTACTACTTTTGTCAAATCTTTTATATCTATTGTATGAGTTGCCTCTTTTTTGAGTATATCTTTGGCACAAAAGGCAACCTTTGTTTTGGCATATTTAAACATACTCAAATCATTTGCACCATCACCTACTACAAGTGTATCCTCAATGCCAATGCCAAGCAGAGACTGAAGCCTAAGAAGCATAAGACCCTTTGAATCATTAAACATCATTTCACCACCTACTTTGCCACTAAGAACACCATTGTCACTATGTAAAATATTTGCAAAGTCTGCATCAAGTTTCAATATATCTGCAGCATATGAGGTAGCACTTCTAAATCCTCCTGAAAAACAGACTACCCTATAACCCAATTTCTTAAGCTCTTTTATACTCTCTTTTGCCCCATTCATATATGGAAGAGATTTACATATCTCATCAACTCTTACTTTTGGAAGTCCCTCTAGTAGTGCAACTCTAGCCTGTAAAGATTTGAAAAAATCCAACTCACCTGCCATAGCTTTGGCAGTAATCTCGGCAACTTCATCTTCCAATCCAAGTTCAGCAGCCAAAAAATCTATAGTCTCACCATCCATTAGTGTGGAATCGAAATCAAATACTGCAAGTTTTGGCATAGTTTAGCCCTCTTTTTTGGTAGAATTATAACAAAATTTGCCAAACAGGCTGATATTAGGATCTATTTATGTTTGATAATTTCTGCAATAACTTACAAAACAATACAAAACCATTTATAACAGTAGAAGTAACTCCTCCCCACGGAGCATCTTTGCAACCACTTTTCCAAAAGATAGAAGACTCAGGTATTACAGATATGATAGATGGATTTTCTGTAACAGATAATCCATTAGCAAAACTGAAAATGTCAGCACTTATGAGTGCAATAGGTTTACAAAATAGATTTAAAAAACCTGTAATTGCCACTATGAGTATGAGAGATAGAAACAAACTCTCACTCCAGTCTGATCTCTTAGGAGCAAACAATTTTGATGTCAGAATCATCTTGGCTCTTACTGGAGATCCTGCAAAACTAAGTGATCAGCCAGAGGTAAAAGGTGTATTAGAGAGAGACTCTACACTTTTGCTTAGTATTATATATAGATTAAATAATGGCTTGGATTACTCAAACAAACCTCTTGATCCATCTCCAAAACCGATATATCCGTTTACTGTAAGTAATGCTTATGCAAAAGACAAAAAGCATCTGCTAAAAAGAATGGTAAGAAAACTGGATTATGGTACAAGAGCAATTATAACTCAACCTGTATTTGATGAAAAAAATGCAAAAGAGCTTATAGAGATTTTTGAAGAGGCAAAATCAAAAAGTATAAGAGAGAGTGCAAAAGAGGCTCAAATTATAATCGGACAATTTCCAATAGTCAGAGCAAAAACAGCAAACTTTATAGCAGACAGTGTACCTGGAATATTTGTACCAAAAACAATAATTGATGAGATGAATCTTGCAGCAATGGATGGTGAATCAAAAGAGTATGAG
>JAMOSA010000027.1 GCA_027063325.1 Campylobacteraceae bacterium | reverse complement strand
GAGTCAGATATATAGTAGAAGCTTTCAGAAGAGGCAAAAGTGTAGAAGATATTTATCAACTCTGTAAGATAGACAGATGGTTTCTAAGACAATTTAAAGAGTTAGCAGATGCTGAAGAGAGTATAGGCATAGATACTCTAAATGATGCCAAGCAACTAAGAAAGCTCAAATCAGAGGGATTTTCAGATGCTATGATAGCATTTTTGATAAATCGAAATGATGGTTTAAATGTAAGTGAAAATGATATATACAGTGCCAGAGTCAAACATAATGTACTACTTCAATATAATGAGGTAGATACATGTGCTGCTGAATTTATGGCATTGACTCCATACCTATACTCTACAACCAACTCTATGGTTTTACCAAATGCAGGAAGAGAGGCTGAGTTTAAAAATAAAAAAGTACTTGTAATTGGTGGTGGACCAAATAGAATAGGACAAGGAATTGAGTTTGATTACTGTTGTGTACATGCAGCATTTGCACTTAAGGATATGAATATAGATTCTATTATGTACAACTGCAACCCTGAGACTGTATCAACTGATTATGATACCAGTGATATATTATACTTTGAGCCTATTGATTTTGAGCATGTAAGAAGTGTAATAGAGACAGAAAAGCCAGATGGTGTAATAGTACACTTTGGAGGTCAGACACCACTTAAACTTGCTAAATCACTCACTGCAATGGGAGCTAAGATTATAGGAACTCCTGCAAAGGTGATAGATTTGGCAGAAGATAGAGAAAAATTTTCTGCATTTATAGAAAAGCTTGGATTAAAGCAGCCACAAAATGGTACAGCTACCACAAAAGAGGAAGCTATTACTATAGCATCTCGCATAGGTTATCCAGTATTAGTTAGACCTAGTTTTGTACTAGGTGGTAGAGCTATGAGAACAGTATATAATGATGTAGAACTTAAAGAGTACATGGATGAAGCTGTACAGGTATCAAATGATTCTCCAGTTTTGATAGATAAATTTTTGGATAATGCAATAGAACTTGATGTAGATGCTATCAGTGATGGTAAAGATGTATATATAGGTTCAGTTATGCAACATATAGAAGAGGCTGGTATTCACTCTGGAGATAGTGCCTGTTCTTTGCCAACTGTCTCTGTAGCACCTAAAATTGTAGAGCAGATTAAAAAGCAGACTATGGATATAGCACTTGGACTTGGTGTAGTGGGATTATTGAATATTCAGTATGCTATACATCAAGATGAGATATACCTAATAGAGGTAAATCCAAGAGCTAGTAGAACTGTACCATTTGTATCCAAAGCTACCGGTTTGCCTTTGGCTAAAGTAGCTACTAGGGTGATGGTTGAGGGTAATTTGAAAGAGGCACTTGAGTATTATGATACTTTCAAGGTAGTAAATTATGCCAAAGTACCAATGGAGCCAAATCTAAAAGATCATATAGCAGTAAAAGAGGCAGTATTCCCATTCAATAAACTTCCTGGTTCAGATTTGATTTTGGGACCTGAGATGAAATCAACCGGTGAAGTTATGGGTATAAGTAATACATTTGGAATGAGCTTTGCAAAGAGTCAATTTGCTTCCAAAAATATTATACCGCTAGAGGGCAAAGTATTTATCTCACTTACCAAAATAGATAAACCATTTGCCGGTGAGATTGGAAAGATGTTTTATGAGCTTGGATTTGAGATAGTAGCAACTGATGGTACTCACAAAGCTCTACAAGAAGCTGGTATCCCATCTACCAAAGTTTTAAAGATTAGTGAAGGTCGTCCAAATATAGATGATATGATCAAAAATGAAGAGATAGCTCTAGCTATTAATACAAGTGATAATAAAGCAAGTAAGGCTGATGCCAAAAAGATAAGACAATCAGTTTTGGCAAACAATGTAGCATACTTTACAACCATAGCAGCTGCAAAAGCTACTGCACTGGCTATTAAAGAGTTGCAGCAAAATGGTGGTTGTGTAGAGCCAAAAGCTTTGCAAGATTATCTGGTATAATTTATGCAAAAGAGCCTGTTTTTAGATGGTGCGGTATTACTGTGTAGTACCGATACCACTATAGGCTTTATATCTCAAGATAGCAATAGATTAGATACTATTAAACAAAGACCTCCACAAAAACAGTATATAATAGCTCTGCCTTCACTAAAAGCTCTAAATCTTAGAGCAAGGGTACCTACAAAATATAAAAAAATGTTAAGAAGAGCCAAAAGAACTACATTTATAATGCCAAATGGTATAGCTTATAGAGTAATATTTGACCCACACCACAAAAAGCTAATATCAAAGATGGGCTGGGCATATACAACCTCTGCAAATATTAGTGGATTTGAATATGACCCAAAATATGCAAAGAGTGTAGCAGATATTGTATGTTATCCTCTAAAGAGTGGTACTTTACCCTCTAAAATATACAAATTGTCAAAGCAGAGTATTAAAAGGATAAGATAGTGTCACAAAGAGTTGTGTATGAAGATAGTAACTTTATACTAAAGTATAATCCATTTGAAACTCCTTGGTATATTCTTTATACAAAAGGTGAATACAAAGAGTTTTCTCATATGCCCAAAGATCAAAGAGAGTATATATTTGAGTATCTGTATATAATAGAAAAAGCAATATTAGAGTATTTTAAACCAACCAAAATAAATATAGCTTCATTTGGTAATTACTATCCAAAGGTACATTGGCACATTATAGCAAGATTTGAAAATGATTCATTTTTTCCAGAATCAGTATGGGGACAAAAGCAGAGAAGTTCTATCATCTCTTTACCACCTTTAGAACCATTTGAGATAAAATTAACAAAAGAGCTTAAGGAGTGCTGTATATGAAGAGTGGAGTATTACTCCTAAATATGGGGGGTCCCAATAACCTAAAAGAGGTTGAACTGTTTCTTAGAAATATGTTTGCAGATAGATATATATTGCCAATGAATCCTTTAATGAGAAAATTAGTAGGTAGTATTATAGTCAAAAAACGAAAAGATGAAGCCAAAGAGAATTATAAAGAGTTGGGTGGTAAATCACCTCTAAATGATATAACCGCTTCTCTTTGTAAAAAGATAGAAGATAGATTGAATATACCCATAAAGATGGCTATGAGATATGTACCACCATTTGCTACTGAAGCATTAAAAGAGTTCAAAGATATGGGTATAGATAATATTATACTCTTTCCTATGTATCCTCACTACTCTACAACTACTACAAAATCATCTGTAGAGGATGTATTAAACTCTATGAGAGAGTTAGATTACAGTGCAAATATAAATATAGTAGAACCATATTATGATGATTATAACTATATCCAGATTCAAATAGACAGAATTATTGAAGCTACCAAAGATATAAATAGAAACAAATATACTCTATTGCTTTCAGCCCATGGCTTACCTGTAAAGATTATCAAAAGTGGAGATCCATACCAAATACAGATAGAGGCAAATGTATCAGCAATAAAAATAGCTCTAAAGTGTAGGGGTATAGAGTTTAAAGATATTAAATTGGTATATCAATCAAG
>JAMOSA010000026.1 GCA_027063325.1 Campylobacteraceae bacterium | reverse complement strand
ATATGAATATCCTATAGATATACTACCCAATACTCCAACAATTGTATATAAAGGTATTATAAAAAGTACTCTCCATCTTTGGATACTGTTTGATACTATATCACTCTTTTTTGCCCAATTGTATATAATCTCTTTTAGGTTTTTAAATTTTGAGACTCTATCTACATACTCATTTGCACTATTTGCTTCATTGAGTACAAATGTATTGCCTTTGTCAAATAGAAAACTATTGAGTATAAACAATTCATCTTTGCTTAGATTTGAAGTATCTTTTTTGATTCTTTTTATAAGTGGTGTTATCATATTTTCATCATCAAAAATCTCTAAATATCCTTTATATCCCAACTCTATAATTGCACCTGCTAAGGCTATATAGTATAACTCTTTATAGTAAATAAATGAAGCTTTTAGGGCATTTATACCCTCTGGTGGCGTATCTTGTTTTTTATGGATTCTTTTGGGCATATTTTTGGAGTTGTAGTATATTATTAGTAGTACCATAATCAATACAAAAAATTCAGCTACAATCAATCTAACAGGCAATATTTCTTTGATATTTTGCTTTTTTGACAGTTTGATACTATCTTCAAGAGTCTGTTCAGCTATAAAATCTATACCCTTTATTCCAAATGCACCTATATCTGTAGTCAATGCAATATCCAAATTATTTTTGGGATTATAGATATAACCATATACTCTGTTACTTCCAAAGAGTGTAAAATCAATAGTAGATGAGTATATATAAGGCATAGTTTCTTTACTGTTAATATATACAGATAGATAATATATTGGTACTTTCGCAGAGGTTACAAAATTCCAAAACCTAATCTCATCTTTATCATTATCTTGAGATGGGAATATAGATAGTGGTATATGATATTTGATAGTATAGGAGTGAATTTTGTGATAGCTTTGAAATGGTGATTCAATTTGCAACTTTAAATATCTGTTTTTGGAATCTTTTTGTATATTATAATCTGAGGGGATTTCATCAATTGTAACTTCATATATGGTTGGGTTTAGATATACAGGTTTTTGTGTAAATTTTGATTTGAAGTATCTTGGATAATTGAGTACAATAGGAGATTCATCGTGCTCAAATTTATATACAAAACTCTCTACTATATCCATACTGCCATTACTGTTTAGTGTAGCACTGATGTTAGAAGATACTATCTCATCTGCTTTTAGTGATACCAAAACAAACAGATAAACAATAATCCATTTCATATTATCTCCAGTAATATTGATTAATATAATTTAACTTATGTTACAATCATTCTATGAAAGCACCAGTTGGATTTAGAGGCAAATATTTTACTCTTATTGCTATTGTTATGTATATAGCTTCTATCTACATACATAGATTAAATAGCAATTATCAAGCCTACTCCTTAATCTTTTTGTGCTATCACAAATATAAAACTTCACCACCTTCTAATATTATCTAAACAGTACATAAAAATAGAAATAAAATAAAACTGGAGATTCAAATGATAAACAAAAAATCGATAATACCATTTTCACTTATATCACTACTATATGCTAGTAATACAATAGATTTGGGTACTGTAGAGGTAGAAGCAGTAAATAGAGTAAGTGAAACATATAAAGCTACATACAGTAATATTGATACCAACTCTACACTCAATAACCAAAAACAGACAGATATAACAGCAAATGTTACAGTAATTACATCAAAAGAGATAGAGCAAAAGGGTTATACTACTATTTTGGATGCAATTGGTCATATAAGCGGATTTGCTACAGCTTCAAATGGTGGTATGGGACAGACTTCTGGTATATACCTAAGAGGTTTTGGTAGTGGTGATATATTGATTATGATAGATGGCATACCTATAAAAGATCCTACAAATCCATCATTTAGTGCATCACTTTCAAATATACTTTTAGGTGATGTGGATCATATCGAAGTTGTAAAAGGTTCTCAAAGTGGTGTATGGGGAGCAGATGCAGCAGCTGGAGTTATAAATATAGTAACAAAAAATGGTAACTCTAATGGTGTAAAACTAAGAACTAGTTATGGTACATATGATACCAAAAGTGGAGGTATGTCAATATCTGCAAATGGTGAGGCAGGATCACTATATATCAGTGGAGAGCATTACAAAACCGATGGATTTTCTGCACTTAAACCAAGATACAAAGAGTCAGATGGATATACCAATGATACACTCAATATCAAAGGAAAACTCAATATTACAAAAAACAGCTCATTTGGAATTTTATACAATCAAATAGAGAGTGATTTTGATTATGATAGTGGAAGTGCAGAAGATGATTTGTCAAATGGTACATACTCCCAAAAACTTACTGGATTTAATTATGACCTAAAAGAGCAAAACATAGATTTATCTATGAAAGTTAGTACTAATAAGATAGATAGAAATATGCATGATGCCTCTTGGGGAGACTCTACTTATAGTGGTCAATCTACAAAAGGCTCTATTTTAGCAAGATACCATATAAGTAACAATCAAAGTATTACTTTTGGTAGTGATTACACCAAATATAAAGCCAAAGATAGCTTTTTGGGTGAATCTTCATATAATAATCGTGCCATATATGGAATATACAAAGGTGTTGTAGAGGATTTTTTGGGTGCAAGAACAGTGGTAAATGTAGCACTTAGATATGATGAGTTTTCTATATTTGAAAATAAAACTACATATAGAGTAGGAGTAAGAAGAGATTGTAATATGATAGATGGGTTGTTTATCTCTGCAAATGTTTATAGTGCATACAAAGCTCCAAGCTTATATCAATACAGTACAAATAGCTCAATTAAGCCAGAATCAACAGATGGGTTTGAAGTATCAGCAGGATACAAAGAGTATATAAAGCTGACTTACTTTAAGAATACTATTAAAGATAGAATAGATTATGACTATAACAGTTGGAGTTACTTCAATAGTGGCAGTGATTACAGTGTAGATGGTATTGAGGCTGAGAGTAGTTACTCATTTGATAGCTTAAGTACTGTATTGACTCTAAATTATACACATCTGTTTACTACAACAGACAATAACGGTAATCCGATACTTAGAGTTCCACAAAATACAGGAAATCTTTTTATAGATTACTATCTAAATGAGAATATATATTTTGGTGCAAATGTACAATATGTTGATAAGAGAGTAGATTATGGTAATATCGAAATGGATTCATATACTACTCTAAACCTAAGCTACAACCAAAAATACAAAGGGTTTGATATATCAATTCAAGCTAAAAATGTACTTGATGAAGATTATGAAACAGCCTCTGGATACTCTACAGAGGGTAGATCACTATATGGAAAAATTGAGTATAAATTCTAATGAATTATACAAAAAGGCAAATATCACCCAGGATTTATGGGTGGTATAAGTGTATTAATTCTATGTTTTTGGGATTGAATATAGGTACAATTTTTACTATCTATGCCCCGCTTGAGCCTTCAATATACTCTTTAGGGGGTATAATTTTGGCAATAGCGATGCTTGTTATTGCCAGATTGTATCCTATACTTA
>JAMOSA010000025.1 GCA_027063325.1 Campylobacteraceae bacterium | reverse complement strand
GGAGCAAGAAATAGAATTGCTCTTACTGGTCTTACAATGGCAGAGTATTTCCGTGATGAGATGGGTCTTGATGTATTGATGTTTATCGATAATATCTTTAGATTTGCTCAGTCTGGTTCAGAGATGTCAGCACTTCTTGGAAGAATCCCTTCAGCTGTTGGTTATCAGCCAACATTAGCTAGTGAGATGGGTAAACTCCAAGAGAGAATTACATCTACAACAAAGGGTTCAATTACATCTGTACAGGCTGTATATGTACCAGCAGATGACCTTACAGACCCAGCTCCAGCTTCAGTTTTTGCTCACCTTGATGCTACTACAGTACTAAATAGAGCAATTGCAGAAAAGGGTATCTATCCAGCAGTTGATCCACTAGATAGTACAAGTAGAATGCTAGATCCTCAAATTATTGGTGAAGAGCATTATGAAGTAGCAAGAGGTGTTCAACAGATACTTCAAAAATATAAAGACTTGCAAGATATTATTGCAATTTTGGGTATGGATGAACTTAGTGAAGATGACAAACTTATCGTTGAGAGAGCAAGAAAAGTAGAGAAGTTCTTGTCTCAGCCATTCCATGTTGCTGAAGTATTTACAGGAAGTCCAGGTGTATATGTAACACTTGAGGATACCATCAAAGGCTTTAAAGGGTTGCTTAATGGTGAGTATGATGAGTTGCCAGAAGCAGCATTTTATATGGTAGGTAGCATGGAAGAGGCTGTTGCAAAAGCTGAAAAAATGAAAGAGAAGGCATCATAAGCCCAAAGGATTCGCATGAGTACAATGAAGCTAGAAATAGTAACGCCAGATGGCGTTATCTATGATGGCGATATCAAGATGGTAACGCTTCCTGGTAAAGAGGGAGAATTTGGTGTCTTGCCTGAGCATGCGTCACTGGTATCACTTCTTGATGCCGGTGTAATTACAATAGAAAATGCCAATGGACACGAAATAGTTGTCGCTATCAACAGCGGTTATGTTAAAGTTGATGAGAATAAGGTAAGTTGTATTGCTGATGGTGCAGTATTGATTAAAGATGAAGAGGGTACTATCTCTGACAGACTTGATGAAGCAAAAGAGTTACTTCAAAAAGCTCAGACTTCAGATGTTGCAATCGCTACAGCAGTTGGCAAAGTCGAGAATATAAAAAAATCTATGTAGTATAGATTAGGATTAAAAATTGTTATCTCAATATCTATCCGACAGTAGTCCAATCACTTGGTTGGTACTACTGGTTTTATCTGCATATTTTATTGCTACATTTTGGATATTTGTATATAGAATAAAAATCTTAAACAGTAGAATTGCTATTGAGAGTCAATCTTTGAGTATGCTCTATATGGGTAGAAGTACCCAATCTTTAGATAACTCTATATTTTATAGTTATATGCAAAGAGTACAAACTCTGACTCCAGAGATTCTTCAAGCTGCTGTTGGAGATACTGTAAGAAGTGCAACCAAAGGATTGACACAACTCTCAATTATAGCTTCAACTTCACCATTTATAGGTCTATTTGGTACAGTGGTTGGAATACTTGAAGCTTTTGGGAAGTTGGGAAGTCAAAAGAGTGTATCACTATCTGTTGTTGCTCCAGCAATAAGTGAAGCATTAGTTGCTACAGCAGCTGGAATTTTTGTAGCAATATTTGCATATGCTTTTCATCTACTCCTTAAAAGAAAAGCTTATGAATTACAATCTGTTTTGCAATCACAAGCTGATATATTAATATCCAAGATGCAGAGTGCAAAAAGGGTACAAAGAGATGTTTGATTGGGATGACAACCCTGATCTCAATATAACTCCATTTGTCGATGTGATGCTTGTTTTGATGGCAATTTTGATGGTAACAGCTCCTACTATTACATATCAAGAAAAGATTGAATTACCTCAAGGAACCAAGAGTGTAGAGGTTACAAAAAAGGCTCCCCTTACTATCAGAATGGATGCAGACAAAGTAGTATATGTAGATACCAATAGATATACTCTAAAGAGCTTCAAAGAGAATTTTACACTAAATAGTTCAAAATACTCTCCCAAAAGTGATGTATATATAAGAGCAGACAAAAGTTTGGCATATGGTGATGTTATGGAGTTGCTCAGGCTTGTAAAGAGTGCCGGTTTTACCAAAGTATCACTGCTTACTGAGTAAATTATGAGTGATAAAACCTTTGCTACAATTGTATCTGTAGGGTTATATATTGTTATTGTAATACTGCTTACACTCAATCTAAGTTCCACTCCAAAAAAATCTCCCAAACACTTTGTAGCAAAAAACAGTGGTGGTATTACTGTATCACTTGCAGGTAGTATGCCAACAGAGACCCTTTTGCCTCCTACTAAAGCAAAAAAACCACAAAAGATTACTCCCAAAAAAGAGATTCCCAAAAAAATCAAACCCAAAAAGAGGGTAGTCAAGAAAAAAACAATTAAAAAAAAGGTTGTTAAAAAAAAGGTTGTTAAAAAAAAGGTTGTTAAAAAGAGAATAAACAGGAAAAAAGTAACCAAAAAAGTACACAAAACCAAAAAGAAGACAATCAAAAAAAAGATAAATACCAAGAGTCTCTTTGCAAATATTGGTAAAAGTACAAATAAAACTAAAAAGAGGATAAATAGTGGTAGTGGTGATAGTAGCAATAGAGGGGATAAAGGGTTTGAGAATGGATATTTTGCCAAAGTGGAAAAGATGCTCAGAGGGTGGCCAGCTCAATCAAATTTTGCAGGAGAAAAGATATATGTCAAATTAAAGATATACAAAGATGGTCATTTTGATTTTAAGATATTGCAAAGATCAAATAACAGCAGTTTCAACAAGGAGTTAACTGCATACTTAAAACAGCTCCAAAGAGTCGGATTTGGATACCACCACCGAGATAAACCCTACGATATAGAAGTAGAGTTTATAGCAAGATAGATTTGATACCAAGAGATTATCTGGCTTTAAAACTCTCTTTGGTTCTGCAATGCTCTTTTAAAAAACACTTATCACACTCTGGTTTAACAGCTTTGCATATATATCTACCAAAGAGTACCATAGCTTGATGAAGTTTGGGCAAATCTGTTTTAAACTTTCTGACCAAATCCTCTTCTGTCTTTTTTACACTCTTTGCATCAGTCAGTCCCAATCTGTGAGCTACCCTGAATACATGGGTATCAACTGCCATATATTCAGCTTGGGCATACTCTATCATTACTACATTTGCTGTCTTTTGTCCAACTCCTGGAAGCTTTACAAGTTCATCTCTATTTAGATGGATCTCTCCTCCAAAATTACTCTCTACCATCTGTGCCATTGCTATTAGATTTTTTGCTTTGTTGTTGAAAAATGAACAGGATTTTATAATCTCTTTTAGATCCTCAATATCTGCTTTTGAGAGTGCTTTAGTATTTGGATACTTCTCAAAGAGCTTTGGTGTAATTATATTGACACGCTTGTCTGTACACTGGGCTGAGAGCATTACAGCAATAAGCAGTTGATAGAGATTGTCATAATTGAGTTCTGTTACGCTATTTGGATAGTGTTGTAAAAACAGATCCTTTATAT
>JAMOSA010000024.1 GCA_027063325.1 Campylobacteraceae bacterium | reverse complement strand
GTAATGAAGATAAAAAGCTGATAATGGAAGCAAGAAAGCAGAAGATGCAAAATCTAACTGCTGAACAAAAAAGAGCAGTACTCAAGTACAAAAAGATAATGGCTATGCAAAAAGAGGCTCAAAAGCCCAAAGAAGCTAATAAGCCTCAATCAAAACAAGAACAAAAGTCAGAAGATAAATTACCCAAAAAGTTGATACTACCAGTAATTGCCAAGCCTATACCAGATATTCCTTCTGTAAAAAGAGAGCATTTTGTACACTTTAAGGGTAAAAGTATATTAATAGTAGAGGATAATCCACTAAATCAAAAGATGCTGTTAGCAATACTAAAACCATCTGGCATTAATGTAGATATAGCTCCGCATGGCAAAGAGGCTGTAGATATGATAAAATCTGGAAAAAGTTATGATTTAGTACTAATGGATATAGAGATGCCACAGATGGATGGTATTGAAGCTACCAAACAGATACGCCAAAATAGTAGTTTTGATACTATGCCAATAGTAGCTTTGACATCATCAACAGAGCCTCATGAAGTAAAAAATATGTTAAAGGTTGGTATGAATGCATATCTTAGTAAGCCTGTAGTACTTGGAAAGCTCTATAATGTATTCCGTCTATTTTTGTTAAAGAAGTAGAGGTTTATAATGAGACGAATACTTTTACTATTAATACTACTTTTTAGCATACTTTTAGCCAGGTTTGATGCCGAGGCTACCAAATCTTGTGAAGCTTGGAATGATTTAAGGGGTACTAGAAATGAGGGTAATTTAATACTAAAACCCGGTAAAGATTACCAAGTAATAAGAGAACACAAAGGACACTATCTAATACGCATAGAAAATACTCCACCAACTCAAAGATGGGTATTAAAAGAGTGTCTAAAACCACTATCAAAAAGTAGCTATCACAAGAGTTCCAAAGCTATCAATTTACTTCTGGCTCTTAGTTGGCAAAATAGTTTTTGTGAAACTCACCCAAACAAAAAAGAGTGTCGTCCACTATACAATAGAGCAAAAAATCATTTGGTACTTCATGGACTTTGGCCTCAACCAGCTTCAAAGAGTTACTGTAATGTACCCAAAAGTATTATTAGCAAAGATAAACATCACCAGTGGAGATCCCTACCAGCTATAGAGTATCCAGTAGATCTTAAAAAAGAGATGCTTATATATATGCCTGGTATATACTCTTCACTTGATAGGCATGAATGGATCAAGCATGGAACTTGTTATACATCAGATCCTATTAAATACTTCTTAGTAGCAATAAAGCTTACAAAAGAGGTTGATAACTCTTTGGTTGGTGAATATCTTAGGGCAAATGTGGGTGGTAGAGTAAATATTATAAATATCAGAAAGATATTTGATAGAGCATTTGGCAAAGGTAGTGGTAGTAAGGTATCAATGGTATGTAAAAGAGGTCTATTAAGTGAACTTCGGATTAATCTAAAAGGCAGTGGAGAGAGTATCAAAGATTTGATTGTAAATGCACCAAAAGCCAAAAAGAGTTGCAAAGAGGCTATTGTAGATGCCCCTTAGTGGGGGGGGTAACCTCATTTGCTAGTATCTATTTTACGACTTTTTATCTCTTCTAAAAACTCTTCAAGTGAATATTTGCGTCTATATTCTGGTGTCATAATATGTATAATTATATCACCCAAATCTGCTACTATCCACTCATCACTCTCATCAGCACCCAAGAATGTTTCACCTTTTGGTTTAAGCTTCTCTTTGAGATAATCAAACAAAGCTTGTGTATGTTTGCCACCTATTGAGTTGGCAATTACTACAGCCTTGGCTATGTATTCACTATTTTGCAGATCAAAATACTCTATCTCTTCTGCTTTTTTCTCATCCAATACCTTTACAATCTCTTCTACCCTTTGTTCAATACTGTTCAATTTTTATCCTTGTTGTAAATATTTACAATTTTATTTCGTATTGTATCATCAATATACTCTAAATTTAGACTTTCTCTAAGTTCTGTAGAGCTTATGGGTATATCAATCTCTACTATTTTGGCTCTTTTTAGCATATTTATATCTAATATATATCCTCTTCGTGTGGCTACAAACCATACTACTTCACTGTTTAATTTATCAAAATTGTACCATTTTGTAATAGATGAGAGATTATCAGCACCTATTGTTAAACCTATTAGGTTGTATCTCTTTTTGAGGGTACTCCAGCTTTGGTATGTATATACACTTCTGTTTTGAGATATTTCATAATCAGATACTATTACATTTGGTATATCAAAGACCTTTTTACACATATCCAGTCTTTCACTAGCAGAAGCAAAGCTTTTGGTTTTAAATGGGTTTAGGTATGCAGGTAGTACTATTATTTGTTCAATATCATCAAACTCCAAAAGTTTTTTTACTATCTGCTTGTGTCCTTTGTGTGGCGGATCAAAACTGCCACCAAACAATATACTCTTTTTTGTATTGTATCGCAATGTATCACCTCTTTATCTATAGATCTCCTATATTTGGCTCTTTTCAGGGCTTTTAGAGTTGTAGTGAAGTAAAATATGGCTATAAACAGCACATAGAAGTGTAATAGTATCATATTTTATATACACTTGGTATGTGATACCAAAGGAAGGAAAGATTATGCTAAGAACAATAAGAGATTTGGATATAGATGGCAAGAGTGTATTTATAAGATGCGATTTCAATGTACCTATGGATGAATTTGGCAATATTAATGATGACAGAAGAATAAGAGCAGCACTTCCTACTATCAGATACTGTATAGACAGAGGTTGCAAAGTGGTATTAGCTTCTCATTTTGCTAGACCAAAAGCCGGTGAGTTTGATGAAAAGAATAGTCTATATCCGGTATATAAGAGATTGGATACTCTTTTGAAAATCAAGCATGAACTCTTTTTTGATGATTCAAAGAGTCCTGAGGTGGTATCAAACAGAGCATTGGAACTCTTTGAAAAGATGCAAGGTGGTGATGTTTTGTTGCTTGAGAATCTTCGTTTTAATGCAGGTGAAACAAAAGATGATATGGATTTTGCAAAGCAGTTATCACAATTTGGAGAGATTTATATAAATGATGCTTTTGGAGCTTGTCACAGAAAACATGCTTCAATTCATGGTATAGCTTCATTATATGACAATGAGCATAAAGCAGCAGGGTTTTTATTGGCAAAAGAGGTAAATTTCTTTGGTAAAGTGCTGGAAAATCCTACAAGACCATTTGTCGCAGTAGTTGGTGGTAGCAAAGTATCTGGCAAACTTCAAGCACTAAATAAACTTATCAAAAAGGTTGATAAGATTATTATTGGTGGTGGTATGGCATTTACATTCCTAAAAGCTCAAGGTTACGAGGTTGGTAACTCATTGGTAGAAGATGATTTGATAGATGAAGCCAGAACTATTATGTATAAAGCCAAAAAGAATGGAGTCAAATTTTATCTACCAGTAGATGTAGTGGTTGCACCTGAATTTAGTGAAAATACAACTGTAAAATATTTGCCTACTCAAGAGATTCCAGAGGGGTGGATGGGACTGGATATTGGACCAGCTACTACAAGATTGTTTAGAG
>JAMOSA010000023.1 GCA_027063325.1 Campylobacteraceae bacterium | reverse complement strand
CTTGATATTTCAGTCTTGCCAACACCTGTACTTCCTATCATCAGGATATTTTTTGGTGTTACCTCCTGTTGCATCTCTTCATCAAGCTGCATACGCCTCCATCTATTTCTAAGGGCTACAGCTATTGTCTTTTTGGCATCTTTTTGACCTATTACATACCTATCTAAATATGATACTATCTCTTTGGGTGTCATTACCGCTTCACTCACTTTTTTAACTCCAAAAGTTTGATATTTGTATTTGTATATATACAAAGCTCTCCAGCTATTAGCAGACTCTCTTTTACAAGTTTATCTGCTGATAAATTGGCATGTCTTCTCAATGCCCTCGCAGCTGAAAGTGCATAATTGCCACCACTTCCTATTGCTGCTATTTCACCATCTTCTGGCTCTACTACATCACCGGTTCCTGAGAGTATAAATATATGCTCTTTGTTAAGTACTAGCATCATAGCCTCAAGCTGTCTTAGATGCTTATCTTTTCTCCACATTTTTGAAAATTCAACTACTGACTTGAGTAAATCACCTCTCTTTTCATTCAAGATTCCCTCAAACATATCAAATAGATTAAAAGCATCTGCTGTACTTCCTGCAAATCCGGCCAATATTTCACCCTCATACAGAGTTCTTATCTTTGTAGCATTACCCTTTAGTACAGTATCACCAAAAGTAACCTGACCATCTCCACCAATTACAGCATGATTATCGCCACGAAATGCCAATATTGTAGTTGCTTCAAACATCAATTACCTCTTATACAGCTTCAACATTTACTTTTAGTGTAGCATGTATTCCATGCCCCAACTTTGCATCAACTGTATGCAATCCTTCAGATTTGATAGGCTTTTTTAAATCAATATGCTTCTTGTCTATATCTATATCAAACTGCTCTTTAATAGCTTTTGATATATCATTATTTGTTACTGAACCTCTGATACCTACAGGAGCAGACTGTTTTTGAATCTTTATCTCTTTTGATTCAAGTATCTCTTTTGCTTTTGTGAGTCTTGCTATCTCTTTTGCCTCCTCTTGAGCTCTTTTTTCTTGTTCTTCTCTCCACTGGGCTATAACTTCATCAGTAGCTACTTTTGCCAACCCTTTAGCTACCAAAAAATTCCTACCATATCCATCTTTTACCTGTTTAATTTCTCCTGCTTTACCTACATTTTTGACATCTTTTATCAATAATACCTTCATCATATCTCCTTTTTTGGGTATCGATTTGAAAACTTAGAGTGTATTCTATCGTAAAATTTGATAATCACATAAACTATAAACTTTATATATCTGCTAAAATTACCAATATTTAACTATTGGAGCATTGAGTGAAACTATATGGTATCAAAAATTGTGACAGTGTAAAAAAAGCCAGAAAATTTTTGGATTCACATGGAATTGAGTATGAATTTATAGATTTAAAAGAGTCAAAAATAGATTGTAATACAATAAAGAAGTGGTTACAGTTTACAACCATTGACAAGCTTTTTAATACAAGAGGCAAAAAGTACAAAGAGCTTGAGTTAAAAAATCTGAATCTTGATGAAGAGGAAAAAAAGGAGTGGTTGTGCAAAGAGCCTATACTTATAAAAAGACCTGTTATTGAAATACAAAACCAGACAGTAGTAGGCTATAACATCAAAGAGTATGAAAATATATTTCTACAATGATATAGCCATAATATACTAATAAAGTGGTATCTACATACCACCTCTGCCCATGCCACCACCATGACCTTGACCCATACCGCCACCTTGATGCATTCTTTGCATCATCATCTGATGTCTTTTTTGCAAATTACCACCCTTTGCAAATGTTTTATACAGATAATCTGCAATATCTTTCAATTCATCTTCACTGACATTTCCTTTTTGTGAAGGCATTACACCAAATCTTTTTACTGTCTGAGGCATACAGAGTGCTTTAGTAGCACTTGGATTTAATACATAATCAACTACAAAATTTTGGAAATCATTCTCATTTGGATACTTCATCTTAACATGCATAGTAATACCCATAGCAGGTGGAGCTATAAGTTTGTTTATATCAGATGGTCTAGTTGTAATATGACAAGTAGAACACTTTGCCTTAAATAACTCTTCACCCTTTTTTGCATCTGCAAAAGCATTTGCACCAAATACAATAAGTGATAGAGTAACAATTGATACCATTTTTTTCATCAAATTCCCTTAAAATCTTTTTTGAACAAAATATTATATCTCTTATCTATTAGCACAATATTAACTGCTATCTAACACTCTATAAATTTTTTAGTCCAAAAAAGAGATAAAGCCAAAAGTAAATCAAAGTATAAAGCTTTTGGCTTTAGCATAGTATATTGCTAGAATTTGTATCTGATATTTGTATATACATATCTTCCTGGTTCATTTAGTATCATTGGTATTCCACCACTAATAAGTGTCAAATCTTTGTATGTATTGGATACTGAATATGTTTTATCAAACAGATTATCAACTCCTACTGTCAGTTCCAATCCACTCTCCCAGTTTTTTTGAAGCTTTAGATTTACTACTCCCCAGCCTCCTATAATCTGCTCACCATTATCACTATCTATTTTGTCCCATCTATCTGAAGCTAAAACATCTGCTTTAAATGTAATATCACTCATAGCCTCCCATGTCATACCAACTCTAAAGTGCATAGGTGCAATATCTGGCATATCTGTATCTGATTGACCAGTAAGTGGATTATCCTTTTTGCCTCTTGAATAACTCAATGCCATATCAAAATATAGATTATCACTAAAGTTATATATTCCGCTAATCTCTACACCATATATATAAGCATCTACATTTTCATAACTGCCCATACCACCATTTATAGTACTATTAAAGAGTATTGCATCTTTCATATAGTTATAGTACCCTTTGATCTTCATAGATACATCACCATAAGAGAGCATTACTCCTGCATCAATTTCATAATTGCGTACCAAATCTAGGTTTGGATTACCTATCAATTTGCCCATTTTGTTACGATAATACAACTCTTTTGGGTCTGGTACTCTTGTAGCTGTTCCAACACCACCAAACAGTGTAGTATTTTCACTAATATTGTAATGCAGCATAATATTACCGCTTACACTATCATAATCTCTGTCTCT
>JAMOSA010000022.1 GCA_027063325.1 Campylobacteraceae bacterium | reverse complement strand
GTCTCATTCAATGAGATAAAAAATCTTATAAGTAAAAGTAATACAAAGCTATATACAATTGGAATTGGAAGTTATAGAGATTTTGATGCACCCTACCTAAAAGCATTGGCAAGTGCAGGAAAAGGGAGATTTTTTAGTGCATCAAATAGTGCTTCACTCCAAAAAATATATAGTGAAATAGATAAACTAGAAACTAGTAAAATCAAGAGTAAAAAGATAATTAAAAGAGATTATCTATATATATATCCTCTATTTATATCTATTTTGTCTTTGCTCTTTTTCATATACTTTAGAACATCAAGGGGGGCATTATGAGTTTTGTCTATCCACAATTTTTTTGGGTGATGATAATCCCCTTTGTTATATTTGCATTTTTGGTAACTACCAATAAAGAAGCAGTTGAGAGAATATTTAGCCAAAAAGCACTCAGCAGACTAAGAGCAGATAGTGAAACTTTGCCAAATTCAATTAGAAATCTGGTACTCTTTAGTGCTGTATTTGCAATGATTGTAGCTCTTGCAAGACCTGTTATTCCAAAGGGTGAAAAGACAATAAATTTACAAGGCTTAAAGATAGTAGTAGCTTTGGATATATCTGGTTCTATGAGAAGCAAAGATGTATATCCAAACAGATTAGAGTTTGCCAAAAAGAAGATAGAAGAGTTTTTGGAATATATTCCAAATGATGAGGTGGCTTTGAGTGCATTTGCAAAAGGGGCTTTTGTACTCTCTCCGTTTACCAGTGACAAAGAGGCACTCAAGCAATTGATATTGGGAGTTGATGATAGTTATATTAATATGTCAGCTACAAATTTACACTCTATTATAGAGCAAAGCACTAAACTACTAAAAGATGAAAAAGAGAAAATAGTAGTACTCTTTACAGATGGTGGAGAGAAAGAAGCTTTAAATGGCTTAAAAGAGGAGTTAGAAGCAGAGCATATCAAACTGTTTGTAGTTCTTGTTGGGACACAAAAAGGAGCTCCTGTACTAAATAAAGAGGGAAAGGCACTAACTACAAAAGATGGCAAAATAGCAATTACTCAGATAAATCTAGCTTTGGGAGAGTTGGCAAAGAGTAGTGGAGGTGATTTTGTAATAGCCCAAAATGGGGATATAGATATGAAAACTCTTGCTAAAAAGATACATCAAAAGTTCAAAGCCAATACAAAAGGTACTATCCATATCAAAGAGAGAGTAGAACTCTTTTACTATCCACTTATAGCTTCAGTTATACTACTACTCATTGGACTTAGTTCAATGCCAAGAAGTGGAAGTAGTTTTGTGAGATATAAAAGGAAAAAAAGATGAAAAAGATAATATTTTTACTGTTTTTACCATTTCTTATATGGGGTGGACTTAATGACTACAAAATAATACAACAGGCAAAACAGGCTTATGAAGCTAAAAAGTATGATAAAAGTGTAAAGCTTCTTAGTACTTTAGATAAAGATGATGCTCCACTATATTATGATTTGGGTGATGCATACTATAAAAGTGGTAATTATAAAAAAGCTATACAGATGTACAAAAGAGCCAAAGGGGAGGGTGTTGATGAGCATGATAGATTACACAATCTAGGTAATGCCTATTTTAAATCCAAAGAGTTGAAAAAGGCAAAGATGGCATATGAAGCTTCACTAAAGCTAAAACAAGATAGTGATACAAAGTATAATTTGGATCTAGTAAACAAGCTATTAAATCCACCCAAAAAAAAGCAACAAAAAAAACAGCAAAATAAAAACAAGCAGAATAAGCAGAATCAGAAAAACAAGCAAAACAAGCAAAACCAACAGAACAAGCAGAACCAAAAAAACAATCAAAATCAGCAAAACAAACAAAACCAAAAGAAAAATCAAGACCAAAAAAACAGTCAAAAACAAAACAAAGAGAATAAAGATCAGCAAAACAGTAATAAAAAGAGTGACCAAAACAAAAAAGATGCCAAAACAGAGCAGAAGCAAAACAAAAAGAACCAAAAAGAGAATCAAAAACAAAATAGACAAAAAGACCAAAAAGGAAGCAGTAACAAAGAGCAAAAGCAAAAAGAGCATACAGGAAAAAAGCCCAAATGGAAAGATAATCAAAACAGACCAAAACCAAAACCGGCTCAAAGTAAACTCCAAGAATCCAAAGAGCAAAAAAAGAGCCAAAAAAAGAGAAAAGGTGAGGGAGTTGCACCAATAGATATGAAAAGAAAAATTGAGCAAAAAGAGATCAAAAGATTGCTCAAAAAGTTGGGTAGAGATAGGAAGATGCCTACACTTATGTACACAACACCAACCAAGAATAGACCAGATACCACACTAAATCCGTGGTAAACAAAGGAGAAGAGAATGAGTAGATTAAAAAATATAATATTGGTTATGCTAATAGCAGTAGGAAGTATATATGCTTTGCCACTAAAATTGCAGGTAAGTTCTACCAAAATACCAAAAGGGCAGAGTGTAAAGGTAAAAATCATTGCTGAGGGCAGTAATGTAGAGTTTCCAAATATTACAGATATAGAAGGAGTTGCAGTAGAGAATCTATATAAAGGTACAAAGATGGAGAGTCGCTTGGTAAATGGTAAATTTACTGTCAGTTATCAAAAGTATATAAGCTTTGTACTCTTTCCAAACAAAACCATTACAATACCACCTCTTAATGTAACAATAGATGGTACAAAGTATGCAACAAAACCTGTAACAATAGAGGTTGTATCAAACAACAGTGCTTCAAACACTGCTACAAATAGTGCTATGGGCGGTTTTTCTATAAAAATGATAAGCAGTAAAAAGAGTATGCATGTATCAGAACCTTTTATTCTTACAGTAAAGGTTTATGAACCTATAAATGGTACAGTATCAAGAATAGAGTACAGACCTCCAGAATTTAAGGATTTCTTTTCAAAGAGTTTGGGTGGAGAGAAACAAATTAGAGAGGGTAACAGTATAGTTCATATCATAAAATACCTGTTGGTTCCACAAAAGGCCGGTAGCCTGGTAATTTCACCAGCCCAGACAAAAATAGGTGTTCAGGATATGAATGCACCCGCAGATCCATTTGGTATATTTGGTACAGCACTTAAATGGTACACAGTCCGCTCAGAAGCATTGAAATTAGATGTAAAACCACTACCAAGTGGAGTTGATTTGGTTGGTGATTATAAAATAAGTGCAAAAGTAGATACCAAAGTTACAGAAGCAAACAAACCGGTAAATTATATATTAACAATCAAAGGCAGAGGCTCTTTGGAAGATATTGAAGATCCTAGCTTTAAGATACCAGGAGTTACTGTATATAGTGATGAAGCAAAGGTTGATACAAAACTTGTATCAGGAAGATTGATTAGTACATATGTCAAAAAGTTTGTATTTATATCTGATAGAAGTTTTACTATCCCATCTTTGAAATTCAAAGAGTTTAATTATCTAAATGACAAGCTTGTAACCCTCCAAACTCCACAAATTGATATAGAGGTAAAAGGTGGTAGCAGCATATCACAGCCTATAGCAACACAGGGGAGTCAAACATTAAAGAGTACTCAAGAACCTCTCTTGGTACAAAAACCAAAGAGTGAATCTATAT
>JAMOSA010000021.1 GCA_027063325.1 Campylobacteraceae bacterium | reverse complement strand
TAGAGCCTCTTTGAGTATATCCAGATTGAGTCCGCTGACTTTTATATCCATCTGCATGGCTGTAATACCTTTGTGGGTACCGGCTACTTTGAAATCCATATCTCCATCATGATCTTCAAGACCCATAATATCAGTAAGTATTGCATATTTGTCATCTTCTATTACAAGCCCCATAGCAACACCAGCTACCAAATCTATACTCTCAACTTCAGCTGAATAAAGAGCCAGTGAACCTGCACAGATTGTTGCCATAGAAGAAGAACCGTTACTCTCTAAAGTCTCTGCTACCAATCTGATTGTTCTGTCACTTTTTTCTTCTATAACAGGTTCCAATGCCCTTTTTGCCAAAGTACCATGTCCTAACTCTCTGCGTCCTGGTGCCATTATTGGTTTGGCTTCACCTACACTAAATCCTGGGAAATTGTAATGCACCATAAATCTCTCATTTCTTGGAGATTTGTCACCCAAGAGTTCATACATTTGACCATCTTTTGCACCACCTAGTGTTACAGTAGCCAATACTTGAGTCTCACCTCTGGTAAACAGACAAGAGCCATGTACACTTGGTAGTATGTTTGTCTCTATATTTATAGGTCTTACTTCATTTAATCTTCTACCGTCTGCTCTTACTCTCTCATTTATTATCTGTTTTCTAACAAGCTCTTTTTTGTATGCCTCTACGGCTTTTTTTACTTCATCTTTTTCATACTCTGTTCCATTTTCCTCAAGAGATTTCTCTACATTTTTTATTATATCTTTGAGTTTTGAACCTCTTTCACTCTTTGAGAGTGGCTCAAGTACATTGGATAACTCTGTATGAAAATACTCTTTTACATAAGAGAGTAACCATTTATCTACAGATGTATCTATAAATTCCAAATCTATTATATCTTTTTTTAGAGGTAGTATAGCCTCTTGGTATCTGTTTGAAGCCTCTTTGATAGCTTTAGATGCCATAGCAATTATATCCACAAGCTCATCTTCTGGCATCTCATTTGCCTCTTGGTGTTCTAATACCATAGGAGTTGGAGATACCATCATATCAAGCTCCATCTCATCTAATTCTATATTATCTACCTTTTCACTCGCTTTTGTAGCCATCTCTATCATTACAGTATCACTATCACTGCCTGAGACAAACAGATCCAAAGTACTATTTTGTATCTGTGAAGAGGTTGGATTGATAATATACTCTCCTTCTATTTTGCCTATTCTAATTCCAGCAAGAGATTTTTTTATTGGTAGATCAGAGACAAGTAAAGCTGCCATAGAGGCATGAAGTGCAGCAAGTTGTAAATCAACTTCCAAATCACTGCTTACTACCATTGCTGTAATTACAACAGGGTATATAAATCCATCAGGAAACAAAGGACGCAGTGAACGATCTATTAATCTTGATGTAAGTGTTTCAAAGTCACTTGGTTTACTCTCTCTTTTTATAAATCCACCAGGAATTTTGGCAGCTGCATATGCTTTTTCTATATACTGTACCGTAAGAGGTAAAAATGGTTCATCAACTGGTGTCTCATCCAAAGTAACAGTAGCAATAATTACTGCTTTACCCTGTCTGTACATAACTGAACCATTTGCATGTTTTGCAACTTTATCAAATATAAATGTTTCATTTAGATTGTTTGTAGAAATTTCAGCTCTCTTTTCTTGCATTAAATATACCTTTCTATATTGTAACTGTATTGCCAAAGTGATAATTATCAAATCTGTTATGAGCATTTAGAAAAATTGACAAAAGTAACTCTTTGTAAATACTCATACTATATAAATCAATAATATATCACCTAATTTAAGCTTATACAATTATACCCAAAATACCCAAACTATTTTATAGACCATACTCCTGTATCTTCACTGCCAAACAGAGATGGGTATCGGCGATTGACTTCATCTTTGCTGAATGTATATCTAAAGCCTTCTATATACTCTGTCAACAACTCATATGCCTCTTTTATCTCTTGTAGTTTTTTGGCATCTCCGCCTCTGTCTGGATGGTATCTCTTGACAAGCTCTTTGTAGCGTCTTTTTATATCCTCTTTTGTAATTAGAGTGGGCAAACCGAGTATCTCCAATGCCTCTTGAATCTTTTCATAACTCATTACAGATACTTTTTATCTATACCTGTACCACCAAATGGAATCAGGTTGAATTTAAACATTATTGTATTGTTGTGTATTGAACCGACACCTGAATTTCTCAGAACAGGAGTAGTCTCTTGTCTAAATGTCAACTGTAGATTCCAACATTTTTTGTCATACAAAAAACCAGCTTCCCAATCTTTGCTGTAGTCATTATAAAAGTCATAGGTTATGCCACCATATACAGTAAGATTTTCACTGTATCTGTAGTGTCCTTTTACTTCAAGCTCTCTTTGATTTACTGTATAGCTAAATTCATCTTTTTTCCATATATAGTCAAATGATATTGCATAGTTGTCATTTCTGTATGATATCATATTTGAAAATTCTGACAATTCTCTATCTCTCATAGAGTAATCGAGTCTGCTGTTGAAGTACCACTTTTTGTATCTTAGTGTAAGCTCTTGTCTAAAGTAGTTCCAATCGGAGCTGTTTTGGGGATATATATCTGCAATTGCCTGATAATCTGCACTGAAATCTCCACTGTTGCTGTTCCAAAAGTGATGCATGGCAAAAGATACCCGAGACTCTTCAAGTTGCATAATATTGTAATCATTGATTATATCACTGTCTAAATCATCATACTTTAGTGAGCCTTCTGCCATTAGAGTACTTTTTGTATATGTAGCTGTTAGCATCATTGTATGGATACCAGAGGTGTACTCTTTTATAAGATCTGTTGAGAGTTGCAATTTGTGATTTGCGATAAAATGGGAGTATCTGTTTGTTTTGTAAGTCTCAAAATCTCTTGAGAAGAGAGTATCTGATACCTTGAACTCCTCCTCTGCCAATATATTTATATATCCGTCTGCCAAGCTAAACTGTAGTGATACAGGTAGAGTAATATCTGTACGGTATGCACCATCTCCACTCTCTTTGTAGTAGTTGTGAAATTGTGCATCTATTGAGTATGTTAAGTGTCTGTTGATAATTTCACTTGAGAATTTATGGTATTGAAGTCTTGGGATCTCTTGTATTGTATCTTCATTATCAACTTTTTCTGTATCTATATAGTATCTGGCTCCTATACCAAAGTATTGATTGTCATTGTATAGAAAATAGTTGAATCTTGACTCTTTGTATCTTGAAGTCTCTTGATAGTGAAAGAGTTGATCTTGCTGTAGATTGATATAGTCTATATCATTAAACAGATTTATACTCAAATATAATCCGTCTGTATATCCATACGGTCTAAAGCCCTTTAAAAAATCACTACTTTTGTAGAGAAATTCTACTCCGTAGTGTTCACTGTTTTTTAAATTATGCTCATTTTGATAAGAGGATTTATCTTTAAAGTATCCTACTTTTATCTCTCCTATGGAGTTGGCACTATCAGCAAACCTGAATGTACCATATAATCCGGTACCTCTTAGTGTACGAATCTGTGGTTCAAGCTCCAAATCCATACCAGGTGATATTGCCCA
>JAMOSA010000020.1 GCA_027063325.1 Campylobacteraceae bacterium | reverse complement strand
ATGCTTCAAGGGTAGAACTCTCAAAAGTAATCCCCTCAAGGGTTGAGATTATACAGGGAAGTTTTCCAGATATTAACTTTGAGTTAAATATAGAGCCATCTGTAGTTATAGTAGAACCCAAAAAATTTGTAAGAGTGATAGATAATATATTATCAAATGCTGCTAAATACAATATAGAAAATGGTTCAGTGTCTATAGAGTTTTCAAAAAAGAGTGGTATATTGACAATAAAAGATACAGGTATTGGAATTGCTGAACCAAATAGAGTATTTGAGAGATTTTATCATGAAACATCCAAAGGGAGCGGTATTGGTATGCATATAGTAAAAAAGCTTTGCGACTCATTGGGTATAGATATAGAGATAAAGAGCAAAGTTTCAGAGGGTACTACTGTCAAACTGAATCTAAATAGAGTATTAAGCGATATAAGCAATAGGTAAAATTATGTATAAAAGTAATAAAAAAAAGAGTATATATATCAGATATTGTAGCAGATCCTATAATAACACTAACTTCATATTATACTATTAGTCATAGATTAATAGAGAATGAAATGTTACTATATGCAATAGAGTCTTTGCATAGTTATAGTTTTGAAAACTATTATAACCCTAAAAATTATGATGAGTTGTTTAAAGCTTTTGATGTAGGGGTATTTCCAATATATAAAGAGAGATATATTGTAGCAAATTTTTCAAAGCTTATGTATCTTGAATCAAATGGTTGGAGATCTATGGTTGCAACAGAGGATATCTTCAAGTTAGAAAACTGGTTGATTTACTGAGTTATTATATATCTAATCTATTAAATTAGACAAATAATTAACCATAACTATTGCGACAATTAAGCTTTAGTTAATAATTGCAAGATACAATATCTATTCAATAATTTTACTTCCGAATTATACTTCAAAAATATATTAGGAAAAATTTAAGGGTTTTTAATGATTATAGAGAAAGAAAATAGTGTAGTAGGCATAGAGTATGAGCTAAAAGAGGCTGGAAAAGATGAAGTAATAGATAGTAACAAAGGCAGTATGCCTCTTGAGTTTATTACAGGCAAAGGCTATATAATTCCTGGTCTTGAAAAAGAGCTTGAGGGTATGAAGATTGGTGATACAAAGACTATTACAGTACCAGCAGCTGAAGGTTATGGTGAAATTGATCCACAGGCGTTTCAAGAGGTTCCAAGAGAGCAGTTTGAAGGGATTGACCTACAAAAGGGTATGACACTTTATGGTCAGGGTGAAGGCGGACAGACTATTCAGGTAAGAGTAGTTAATTTTGATGATGAAAAGGTCAAAATAGATTTCAATCATCCATTAGCTGGTAAAGATTTGGTATTTGATGTCAAAGTAGTAGAGGCTCGTCCTGCTACAGAAGATGAGATTGCAACTGGTCAAGTTGGTGGTGGACACTGCCAAGATGGTAGTTGTGGTTGTGGTCACTAATTTTTTTCTACTTCTGACTATTAAGTTGGAAGTAGGGTAAATATTATTTGATTGTAAATCATAAAATACTCTTTAATATTTTATTTTTTGTATAAAGATTTTAAAAATACTGATTTCTTATATGGATGGTACTTAAGCTATACTTCTCAAAATAGTTCAAAATCTAATAATTATATATTATACAGTATAGTATTCTGTAAATATATAAAAAATTATATGACAAAGGATTAAATTTGGATATTTCAATTATAAGAAAATATAAGAATATATTAGGATATAAAAGTTTATTATATTTTATAAAGAGAAAACTAACTAGTGAACTAACTCTATTTGAAATAAATAGAAAAGATTATAAATATCCTTTTTATATAAGAGTACCATCATCTGATATTTTTACTTATCAACAAATTTTTATAGATGAAGAGTATAAATTTAATATTAAACAAGAGCCAAAAGTTATAATTGATGCTGGTGCAAATATAGGATTAGCATCTATATATTTTGCAAATAGATACAAAAATTCAAAAATTATTGCTATAGAGCCAGAAGAGAGTAATTTCCATTTACTAAAAAAAAATATAGCACCATATCATAATATTGTTCCACTTCAAGCTGCATTATGGCATAAGGATGAAATGATAAATGTAATTGATATTGGACTTGGAAAATGGGGATTTATAACAGGAACAGAAGAAGAGTATTTAAAACAGATGCCATCTAGTAAAATATGTCATACAGTTTTAGGTATAACTGTTGATACAATCATAAAAGATTATAACTTATCAAGTATAGATATTCTTAAAATAGATATAGAAGGTGCTGAAAAAGAAGTTTTTAGTAGTACATCAACTTGGATTGATAAGGTAAATATATTGATTGTAGAGTTACATGAACGAATAAAGCCAGGTTGTAATAGAATTTTTTACAAAAATACAGATGGATTTGATAATGAATGGATACAAGGAGAGAATATCTATTTATCTAAAAAAGAGTGGCTATAAGACTATAGTGAGTCTAATTTGAATCTTGATTGAGTAGATGAAACTCTATATCTTTCAAGATTCAAAAAATAAAACTCATTTATGAGTTGGGTTGCCCTACTATAGAGGCATATCCAGTCTCTTTTGATATTGTTATATTAAAATCTTCTGCTCCGCTTATAGTTACTGATATAGTACAATCATCTGTCATATATTTAGAGTAATCGTTTGTAGCACCTCCTATACCTACAAATGGTCTTCCAATATTATCAAATGCTATATGTTGTACATTACTACATCCTCCACTAAATTCAATATTTGATACACCATAGTTTTTTCCAAGCATTACCTGTGGAGATTCATCGGAGTCTATATCGTTACCCTCTGTATTTACATGATAAAAATATTTACCATTTGCTGGATCTATGGCACACTCATTTTTATCTACTGATCCATCTTTATCTATATCTGCACTGATAGTATAGTACCACTTGTCACCAAATGTATCACTATAGTGACCAAAGCTTATCTTCCAAAGCTTCTTTTGCCACTCGCTATCTGTTGGATCCATTTTATTGTCCATAAGTGCCAAATGCTGAGTGTATCTGATGGCATTTAGTATGTTTTGAGATGCCTCTTGGGTTCTGTCTCTGTCTAATCTTGGCAATGCCATTGAAGCTAATATTCCAATTACAACTATTGCCATAGTCATCTCTAACATAGTAAAACCAGATACCAAACATTTTTTTATATTATATAATCGTTTCATATCTTTTGTGTCGTCCTTCTATGATAAGATATTTTGGGAGCTGTTGTAGGATCTGGATATGATGGATCTGGATATCTTACAACAGAATCGACAACTATCGTTAGAGGTGATTTGTCTGTTTCAATATCACCTGAATTTAGCTTTGTACAGTTAGTATTTACATCATTACCAATATACTGTATATTCACCTCTACTTGATATGCATAATCTCCCATCTCACTTTCAAAAGCAGTTCCTGTTATCTTTTTTAGACAACTTGATTGGCTTTGATCATTTGCAGTTACAGCCAATATTGCATACTCAGTATAACTCCTAGAGAGTAACATTGCTTGTTCTCTTTGGTATTGGGCTGTAGTCTCTTGTACCATTTTGCTTGA
>JAMOSA010000019.1 GCA_027063325.1 Campylobacteraceae bacterium | reverse complement strand
TAGCAATAACCAAAAAATCACAGCTATATGTAGCATTTTTGCACTCTACAATTCTCTTTTTTGATTCTATTTTTGTAACCTCATCTATAATAAGCTCAAATCCATGAGCTTTGGAGAGTTCATCTAATGGTACACAAATATCTTCAAATTCCGCCTCACCTGTTGGAATCCATATAGAGGTCGGATAGATATAGAAGTAATCTCTATTTGAAATCAAAGTTACTTCATGACCATATTTTCTCAAAAAGATAGCAGCTTCCAATCCAGCAAAACCACCACCTAAAATTAAAATCTTTTTCTCTATGGTATTATTACTCATATTTTTACTCTCCTTTGTTTTTTGCTTTTTTTACTAAATCTAATCTTGGATATACAAATACACTCTTTCTAAGTACAAATATCTTTTTTGGGTTATCAAGTGCATAAGCTCGTATTGTTATTGGTATAGGGGTATCTTTTGTCTTATTTTTAGCAAGTATCTCTGTAGTTTTTAGTACAACTACCTTTTTCTTCTTTTTACCAGCACCCAGATGGAATGGATCTTTTGGTCTTATTATTTTGATTTTGTCATTATTGACTATCTCAAAGTAATATTTGTGAGCTTTTGTGTCTGTATTTTGGAACAAGAATAGATAATCATTCTCTACACTGCCATCGCTATGTATCTTGTAGAGTCTTGTTGTTTTATTTACATTTAGTAGCATATGCTCTTTTTTACTACCCATTATAAATAGTGCAATTAGTACAATAGATAAAACTACAAGATATGCAATAGTCTTTGGTCTAAATATTTGAGTTTTACCTTCATGCCTTAGTGCCTCTTTTTCACTAGACCATCTAACAAGGCTTGGTTTACCTAATGCTCCCATTACTTTGGTACAAGCATCTACACACTCAAGACAGTTGATACACTCAAGCTGAAGTCCCTTTCTAATATCAATATGGGTTGGACACACCTTTACGCAACTCTCACACGCGGTACATTCAGCTTCTGGTTCTCTTGCTTTTAGATCTTTAATAGAGTTTACTACCTTGTGTTTATTGTTACCCTCACCCTCATATATATGACCACCTCTGATTGGATCATATACAGCCATAATAGTATCATCATCATAAAGTACAGATTGTACCCTGCTATATGGGCAGATATATATACAGAAGTTCTCTTTGATAAATACAATATCTGCTATCAAAAATAGTGTAACACCAACTACAAATCCAATCATTACTGTATGCTCTGATGGATTTTGAAGGTATTTGAAAAAATCTTCAGGTGGAACAAAATACCACATAAAATCAGCTGCTGCAATAAGTGACAGTATTGACCAAAGACCAATAGCTATAGCCTTTTTGGTAATATTTTCAGGCTTACTCATATCAGGCTCTATCTGTTTGTTATTGATTCTTTTTCTAAGATGCAGAAGTTTTGTCTCTATCAAATCCCTATATATTACACGAAAGATTGTCTGAGGACATGCCCATCCACACCATACTCTACCACCTATTGCTGTCATTGCAAATATACCCAAAAAGAGTAACATCAACAAAAACGGCATCAGATACAACTCTTGCATATCAAATCTAACAAAGAAGAAGTGTAACTGTTTGTGATCAAAATTTAACAAGAAAAAGTGATTACCGTTTATTTTTATCCATGGCAAAACAAGTGCAATTATTGTAATAATCACATATGTCCAGTATCTTTTGATTCTCCAAGGTATCCACCCTTTTAGATACTCTTTTGTCATATTTTTCTTTTTTGGTTTAGTACTGTTTACCTGATTTTCTACTGCTTTGGCTTCCATTGTTGTTTTTCCTTATGAAACTGTTTTTTGTTGATACTCATTTAGAGTACACCCCGATGATGGCTTTTTTGCCTCATCTAACCGAAAGCTCTGTTTTGCTTTCTCCAGCCACGAATCATCTAATATCTTTTTCAATTGACGAGATTCGATATAGTCTTTTAGTGAACTGCGACTCACTCCCAAACGCCTAGCTATGGCACTGACACTCTCACCCTCTTTGAGACCAGATACAATATCAGGCAGATATATATCAAACTTTGAAGCTGATTTTCTACCCTTTGGTCTGCCCACTTTGTGAACAGATGTTTGTATATTTGGTTCATCTTTGAGTCTTACTATCAAAGGAAGCAGTTGTGACAAACCTGTACTGTGATCAACTTGAAGTTTTTGAGATGCTATATGAAACTTTATATCTCTATCTAACATACAGTTGATTATGACAACAACCTCTTCCATACAACTACCAAGGGTTTCGATAGTATCTATGATAATCTCATCACCACTTTTGAGCGAATGCAAAAACTCTTGAAAAGAGTCTCTTTCTTTGAGTGGTCGCTTGGCACTGTCAAACTCTATCATCTCACTATCAAGGGACAAAGCACTCTCTTTGGCATATGATAATATTTTTGCCCGTTGTGAGAGTAATGACTCTTCGCCGGAGAATTGTCTTAAAAATGCATATATCAAAACAACCTCCTTTGTACCCTCGATGAAATAGTAACTCTACTTTGATGAAATAATTCTTAATTTTTATTTTTTTTTCGTCAGTTATGTAAAAAAAGCGTCAATTTTTTTGATATAATTTATTCAGCACTATTTGGGATAAGTAATTATGTATAGAATAAAAAAAGTTGTAAAAAAGGAGAAGAGTTGGAATTGACACACTTAGATGAGAATGATAAACCCAAAATGGTAGATGTATCTAATAAAGATAATACAACCAGAGTTGCTACAGCCAGTGGTGAAATTGTAGTTACAAAAGAGGCGTATGAGGCAGTAGTAAACCAAAAAACCAAAAAAGGTCCTGTTCTTCAAACAGCAGTAATTAGTGCCATTATGGGAGCAAAAAAGACATCAGAACTTATCCCTATGTGTCATCCTCTAATGCTCACTTCTATAAAAACTGATATACAAGAGATACCATCTTTGCCTGGTTTTAGACTTTTTGTTACAGCAAAACTTACTGGAAAGACAGGTGTTGAGATGGAAGCATTGACAGGAGTGAGTATAGGATTACTTACTATATATGATATGTTAAAAGCAATTGATAAGAGTATGGTTATACAAAATATACAGTTAGAATCAAAAACAGGAGGTAAAAGTGGAGATTTTAGAAGAAAAAAATCCTAAAAAACCAAAGATTGAGTATCCAACAAGATGGGGATTTAAAATTATAGGCAAAGACAAAGAGAAACTTGCTCAAGCAGTCAAAGATGTAATGGGTGATAGAGAGCATACATCATATAGTGGCAATACTTCAAAGAATGGAAAGTTTCATAGCCACAATGCAAGTTGTCATGTACAGAGTCAAGAAGAAAGAGATAGACTTTTTAAAGCTTTTCAAGATCACGATGATATAGATATGGTCATATAGATGATACTTCCAACAGTAGATTATTTTGAAAAACTTGTTATAGAAGATATCCCCCTAATAGATACAAGAGCTCCCATTGAGTATGAAAAGGGAGCTTTCAAGAATAGTATAAACCTTCCTCTTTTAACAGACAAAGAGAGAGAATTAATAGGTACAACATACAAACAAAAGGGTAATGAAGCTGCTCTTAGGCTTGGATATGAGTTGGTATCTGGAGAGATAAAAGAACAAAGAGTAAATAGTTGGGTATCTTTCATAAAAAAATATCCAAATACTCATATATACTGCTGGAGAGGTGGACAGCGTTCTGAAATTGTACAAAAGTGGATATATGAAGCCAGTGGTATAGCTGTTCCAAGACTAAAAGGGGGATATAAAGCCTTTAGGAACTATTTAATAGATAGAAGTATAGAGTTAGCAAGAGCAAAAGATATTGTAGTAATTGGAGGGAGAACAGGTTCTAACAAAACAGGACTTATCAACTCAATTCCATGTGCTATAGACTTAGAGGGTATTGCTAACCATAGAGGTTCTGCTTTTGGAAGATATGCAAAAGAGCAACCCACACAGATAAATTTTGAAAACAATTTAGCTTATGCCCAAATCAAACACAACCATTTGGGATTTGAATACTTGATAATAGAAGATGAGAGTAGAAATATAGGAAGATGTTTTATCCCTTTGGATATATTTAAAGAGTTTATAGGTAGTAAACTAATAGTTTTGGAAGTGGATATCCAAACAAGAGTAGAAAATATATATAATGATTATATATTATACTCTTATAAAGAGTATGAAAAGGCTTACTTCAAAGGTCTTACACCATTTAATTGGCATGATACAATGATACATAATTTCAAGAGAATACAAAAAAGACTCGGGTATGAAAGGTATCAAAAGTATCTACAGATGTTTGAAGATGCTTGGCAAGTTCAATTAAAAAGTGGTGATGCCTCAAAGCATAAAGAGTGGATAGAAAAATTGCTTATAGAGTATTATGATCCTATGTATGATTATCAAATCAAAAGTAAAGAGCAAAGAGTTCTTTTTAGAGGTAACAAAGATGAAGTTTTAGAGTTTATAGCCAAGGAGTACAAATGTTTACAGGCTTAATAAGAGATATTGGTGATGTAGTATCAGATAGTAACCATATATTGACTATAAAGAGTACGCTCAAACCAAAAATTGGTGACTCTATAGCAGTAAATGGAGTATGTCTGACTGTAGTTGCCATAAATAGTAACTCCTTTTGTGTAGAAGCAGCTGATGAGACAAGAAGTATAGTTCCACCACAAAAATTAAAAGGTAGAGTACATCTTGAACCAGCTATGAGAATGGGTGATAGATTTGAGGGGCATATAGTACAAGGACATATAGATACCACAGGCGAGGTAGTATCTATTCACAAGGGTGATAATGCAACAGAGTTTACAATAGAAGTTGATGCCAAATATATACCATATATTGTACCAAAAGGTTCTATTGCCATAGATGGAGTCTCTTTGACTGTAAATAGAGTATTTAATAATGCCTTTACTCTTGCAATTATTCCACATACTCTGCAAAATACCCTTATTAGAGATTATAAGATAAATTCCATTATTAATATTGAGACAGATATGTTTGCTAGATATATAGAGCATATACTAACATATCGTAATCTTACACCACACAAAGCTCCAAGCTGGGAAGAGATTGATGCTATAAGTTTGAGTTTTTGAGTAACTCTATTACTCTTTTTGTATGGATTTTACGACCTTTGTCATTTAGGTGGTATATTGTATTATAGAAGTATTTTATAGAGTAAAAGAAATCTATGGGATTGCCTACCATTTTGATACCAATATCATCTAATCTCTTTTTAAGCAGTGCAAAGTATCTACTACTATGTGAATAACTTTTCTCTTTTAGCATCGATACTGGTATTGCTACTATTTTGATACCATTTTCATCTGCCCACTTTTTGAACTTTTGTAGCTTTTTCCACACAATATTTGAACTGTCCAAATTTGCTATATCAAACACTTTTGATTTTTCATTTTTTATCCCATCTATATACTCTTTTGGTACTCTTTTGGTATCTGTTTCATCTCCAAAGCCATCTATCCTGTGAGCCCCATAAGGACCAAAAGTTATAGGTTTACCACCTGTTTTTTGATAACCTTCAATTACTCTGCTTAGTGGTATATCCCAAACAAAAGTGACTATCTCAAGAGGTGTAAGTTGAAGTAAAAATGATGGATAGTGACTGAGTATATAACTGATTGACTGGGCATTTGGTTTACCGTTATACTCATATAGATCTGGATACTCAAGAGCCAATAGTATAATATCACCACTTTTAGCTACACTTTTACAGGTTTGTAAAACAAGTGGAGTTTGAAGCCCTGCATTTACTCCCATATTGACAACAGGTCTATCAAATGCATTTTTTATCATTTTAGAATCCAATCCAAACAGTACACTTGAGCCTCCACATAGTATAATCTTTGGCTCTTTTATACTCTTGGCTATTTTGTATTTGGCACTTAATACATCATATACCCACTGAGATGATATTGTAGGATTGTGTATCTCACCTATTATAACCAATACCCACAATACTATTGCAATTACCATACCAATCAAAAGAGATATAAAAAACTTCATACTGCACCTAAAACATAAAATATATAAAGCTGTGTGATGCACCCTCACTGAGTGCTTTGAGTGAAGCTATTAGTAAAATACCACACAATATAGCTATTGCAACAGATGGTTGAGGTAACTCTTGATTTGGATCTTGGATATATCTTGTTGCCTCTTTTGCATTGGGTAAAAACCATACAATAAAAAGAGTTGTCAATAGTACAAAAGATACTATATAATCTTTGGCTAAAAGATGAGTATCTGTTATATCTCCTGTAAATAGAAATTTATAGTATAGTAGTGCTGTATCTAAAGAGTTACTTCTAAATAGTACCCAAAGCAGAGTAATACCAATAAAAGTAACAAATATATTTATCCCTTTTGGTAAAGAGATGTGGATAAATTTACTCTTTATATGAGACAAACCAAGCCATACTCCATGTAAAAACCCCCAGGTTACAAATGTCCAACCAGAACCATGCCAAGCCCCTGCTATTGTCATTACGACTATCAGGTTTTTTATGGTATTTATATCTCCTTTTTTACTTCCACCAAGAGGGATATAGAGATAATCTCGAATAAAGGTAGATAGAGTTATATGCCATCTTCTCCAAAAATCTCTTATATCTATAGCCTTATATGGAGAGTTGAAGTTAATTGGCAATCTAAGTCCAAACATCAAAGCTAAACCTATTGCCATCTCTGAATATGCACTAAAATCAAAGTATATCTGCATAGAGTATGCAATAATCCCCTCCCATGCACTTATCATATCCAAACTTCCACCACTTGCTACTACTCCAAATGCCCTGTCAACAAAAGGAGATAGAGTATCAGCAAGTAGTACCTTTTTGCCAAGACCTATTATAAACAGAGCCAATCCGTTACTAAAATAGATCTCTGTTTTACCCTTTGCCAAAGAGTCAAACTGTGGAACCATTTGTGCATAGTGTACGATAGGTCCTGCAATCAATTGAGGGAAAAAGAGTATAAAGAGTGCAAAATCACTCAATTTCAATCTCTTTGCTCTGCCTTGGTAAATATCTGCAAGATATGCAATAATTTGAAATGTATAAAAAGATATTCCAAGAGGCAGGGTATCTGGTTTGATACTATCTAAAATGGGTAGAAGTGAAGCATACTTAAACCAGGCAAGTATAGATATATCAAGTGCTATTGCTATAAAAAAGTATCTTTTTTTATAACTGCTTCTTTCTATCTTTAGAGCAAAATAGTAATTTATTAATATCATCGCTATAAGCAAAGGCAGATGCCACAATTTAAAATCACCATAGAAAAATGCAGAAGATACAAGAAGCCATGAGGGAATAAGCTTGTGATACCCAAAGTATCTAAGCAACAAAAAGCCACTTAGTACAATTGGTAAAAATATAAATATAAATTCATAACTATTAAATAGCACCAAATCTCCTTTAAACAACCTTGTAATTATACTTTAGTTGTGCTGTATTCATCAATATGGTTGATATTACCCAAAGAGATTTGTAACTAATCTATATTTAAGCAATTATATATATAATTATTGCCTATTTTTCTATAGATACTTCAATAGAGCATCTTTTAGGTGTTGTCTCGAGGTGTCAAAACCCGGATTCAATAACTCTAATTAAGAGAAAAAACAAAAAAGAAAGGATATAAATTTGCCTACTATAAACCAATTGATTCGTAAAGAGCGAAAAAAGGTTATCAAGAAATCAAAGTCTCCTGCACTTGTGAATTGTCCACAAAGAAGAGGAGTATGTACGCGTGTATATACAACTACACCTAAAAAACCTAACTCAGCTTTGAGAAAAGTTGCCAAAGTTAGATTGACAAGTGGATTTGAAGTAATCTCATATATAGGTGGTGAGGGACACAACCTACAAGAGCACTCTATTGTACTTGTTAGAGGTGGTAGGGTAAAAGACCTTCCAGGTGTTAAGTACCATATCGTAAGGGGTGCATTGGATACTTCAGGTGTTGCAAACAGAAAAGTTTCGCGTTCTAAGTATGGTACTAAAAAGCCTAAATAATTTTAAGTATTAGTTTGATTAGCGATGGCAGTAATTGCTTAAAACAGGGAGCATCATAAAACCTTCGCGGATGTTACCTGAGTAAATCTCAAAGATTGAAGAAAAGGATAGAAATGAGAAGAAGACGAGCGCCACAAAGACCGGTACTACCAGATCCGGTACACGGAAGTAAAGTTTTGACAAAGTTTATCAATGCAGTAATGCTTGATGGTAAAAAGAGTGTTGCACAAAAAGTAATGTATGGTGCATTAGAGAGAATTGAATCCAAAACTGGTGAAAAGGGTATAGATATCTTTAACAAAGCTATGGAAAATGTTCGCCCCAAGATGGAAGTAAAGAGCCGTCGTGTTGGTGGAGCTACATATCAAGTACCTGTAGAGGTTCGTCCAGTAAGACAACAGTCACTTGCTATCAGATGGCTAGTTGATGCTGCAAGAAAAAGAAATGAGAGAACTATGATAGAGAGACTATCAAATGAACTTATTGATGCAGCAAATGAGAAGGGTGCAGCTTTCAAGAAGAAAGAAGACACTTACAAAATGGCAGAAGCAAACAAAGCATTTGCACACTATAGATGGTAAGGAATTAAAATGCCAAGATCACATCCATTAAATAAAGTAAGAAATATTGGAATTGCAGCACACATTGATGCTGGTAAGACTACTACAACTGAGAGAATCCTATTTTATACAGGTGTATCTCACAAAATTGGTGAAGTGCATGATGGTGCAGCTACCATGGACTGGATGGAGCAAGAGCAAGAGCGTGGTATTACAATTACCTCTGCTGCTACTACTTGTGAGTGGAAAGGTCATCAGATAAACATCATAGACACTCCAGGTCACGTTGATTTTACTATTGAAGTTGAGCGTTCTATGAGAGTGCTTGATGGTGCTGTTGCAGTATTTTGTGCAGTTGGTGGGGTTCAGCCACAATCTGAGACTGTTTGGAGACAGGCAAATAAGTATAGAGTACCAAGAATGGTATTTGTAAACAAAATGGATAGAACCGGAGCTGATTTCTTTGAGGTTGAGAGACAAATCAAAGATAGACTCAGTGCAAATCCAGTGCCAATCCAAATACCAATTGGTGCAGAAGATAATTTCCAAGGTGTTGTTGACCTTGTAGAGATGAAAGCAGTAATCTGGGATGATGATCAGACTCTAATGGGTCAAAAGTATGATGTTGTTGATATTCCAGAGGATTTAGTAGAGTTGGCTGAAGAGTACCGTGAAAAGATGATAGAAGCTGTAGCTGAAACTAGTGATGAGCTTCTTGATAAATACATGGAGGGTGAAGAGCTAACAAAAGAGGAGATCAAAGAGGGATTAAAAAAAGGTTGTATCAATCTTGATATTGTTCCTATGACTTGTGGAACTGCTTTTAAAAACAAGGGTGTTCAAACACTTCTTGATGCAGTAATTGATTATCTCCCATCTCCTGTAGAGGTTGATGCAATCAAAGGTGAATATGAAGATGGTACAGAAGTAACTGTAGAATCAACTGATGATGGTCCATTTGCTGCACTTGCATTCAAAATTATGACAGATCCATTTGTTGGTCAGCTTACATTTATTCGTGTATATAGAGGTATCCTAAGTAGTGGTTCATATGTATATAACACTACTAAGAACAAAAAAGAGAGAGTTGGAAGACTCCTCAAGATGCACTCAAACAAAAGAGAAGAGATTAGTGAACTGTATGCAGGTGAGATTGGTGCAGTAGTAGGACTCAAATATACTCTAACTGGTGATACTTTGGCTGATGAGAAAGATAAAGTGATCCTTGAGAGAATGGAGTTTCCTGATCCTGTTATCTCTGTTGCTGTTGAGCCAAAGACAAAAGCAGACCAAGAAAAGATGGGTATAGCGTTGCAGAAACTAGCTCAAGAAGATCCATCTTTCCGTGTAAGTACAGATGAAGAGTCTGGTCAAACTATCATCTCTGGTATGGGTGAGCTTCACTTGGAGATTATTGTTGATAGAATGATGAGAGAGTTCAAGGTAGAAGCAGAAGTTGGAGCTCCTCAAGTTGCTTATCGCGAAACTATCAAAGCACCAGTTGATCAAGAGTACAAATATGCCAAGCAATCTGGTGGTCGTGGTCAGTATGGTCATGTATTTATCAAAATTGAACCTCAAGAGCAAGGTAGCGGATATGAGTTTATTGATGAAATCAAAGGTGGTGTAATTCCAAAAGAGTATATTCCTGCAGTTGATAAAGGTATCCAAGAGGCTATGCAAAGAGGTATCCAGGCTGGTTATCCGGTAGAAGATATCAAAGTAACATTGTATGATGGAAGTTACCATGAAGTTGACTCTAGTGAAATGGCATTTAAACTTGCTGGTTCTATGGCTTTCCGTGAAGGTGCCAAAAAAGCAAATCCAGTAATCCTTGAGCCTATTATGAAAGTGGAAGTAGAAGTTCCAGAGGATTATATGGGTGATGTTATTGGTGATATTTCAAAAAGAAGAGGTCAGGTAAATGGTATGGGTGACAGAGCAGGAAATAAAATTGTAGATGCTTTTGTACCACTTGCAGAGATGTTTGGTTACTCAACAGATCTTCGTTCAATGACACAGGGTCGTGCAACATATGCTATGGAGTTTGATCATTATGAAGAAGTTCCAGCAAATGTAGCAAAAGAGATTATTGAAAAGAGAAACGGTTAATATCCTTCTACTTTTATCCCAACCCTTTTTGATGGGTTGGTGATTTTTTAATTATTTAGCTCTCTTATTTAGATATAATCACTCAAAACTTTTAGAATATATAAACTTAAATCATTATGATAGAATAATCTGTTTTTTGGATAAGAACAGTAAATAACTGCGTAACATCAATTAATGATAAGGATGTGCAAAATTTAGATGATATTCTTCCAAAAATGTTATTGAAATATGGTGTACAGGCATACTAATTGCTCAAATACTCCTCACTTATACAAATAGCAAAATGTATCGCTACACTTTGCTTATATAGATAAACTTAAAATCTCAAGCAACTTTTGTTAGCACTTAAAACTATAGCTAACTGTAAAATTGTAAAACTCTCTAAAAGTTACATATAAACCTCAATCATATTGTAGTCATCAACTTTATTTTTATTGCTCTCTTTTGTATTGTTTATATCAGAGGATAATGGCTTTTTTGTTGGTTTGCTGCTATTTTTATCTGATGCTTGTGATTGTGATGGTTGTATTTTTTGTATCTTTTTGATACTCTTTGAGATGTTTTTATCTGATGTAGATGTATTTTTGCTACTGTTAGTATCTTTGATAACTTTTGCTTTTGTTTTTTTGGTACTGTTTGACTCTTTTTGTTTGGTTTTTACTGTAGTGTTTGTATCCTCTTTTTTAATTACAGGTTTTTTGGGGGTATTCAACTCCTCTTCTGCTTTTCTTTGTAACTCCTCTGTTGCATTTTGAATCTCTTGTGCTTTTAATTCAGGCTTTGTAAGCTCTACGCTATATTTTGGAGTATCAGGAACTCTGTTTATAGTCAAATACTTATAGTCTTTAAATTGTGCTTTATCATAGCCATATACATCTTGTCTAAAGTTGATATTTCCATAATCATCTACAAAAGCTGTCATATATACTATATCAACAGGTACTTTTTTTTGTAGTACAATAGTCTTCTTTTGGGTTGTTGTAAGTATATCCATAATCTCTTCTACATCTATATTGCCATTGTATATAGAGAGAGTCTTTAGGAGTTCTCTTGGTTTTTGGATACGCATACAACCATGACTGTATGCTCTTTGATTTTTGAAAAACAGCTTTTTGGTAGGGGTGTCGTGAATATAGACTGAGTAGTGGTTTGGGAAAAGGAATTTGATTTTACCCAAAGCATTTTTGCTACTTGGTACTTGCATAAAGTAGTAAGGAATCGGTTTTTTGCCTCTGTATTGAGACCAGTTTACAGAACCAGGATCAACTACGGGTGAATCTTCACTCCATGTTTTATGCAGTATTTTACCTCTTCTTGCATAATAGTATGGATCTCGAATAAGCTTTGAGAGCATCTCTTTTTTGACAATACTTTGAGGTATCTTCCAGTATGGATTTACAACTATATACTCCATAACATCATGAAATATTGGTGTAGGGTGGTTTGGTTTGCCAGTAATTACTCTAATTGTATTTACCAAATCATTATCATCATAAAAATATAATCTAAATGCAGGAATATTTAACTCTATTCTAACTTGAGCCTGTTTATGCCAAAACCATTTGATTCTATCTAGGTTTAGCCTAATTAAAGCTATCTTTTTTTCAACTGGTATATTGAGTGCAATTTGAGTATTTTTATCTATAATGGCAGTACCCTTTAGACCATGTCTGATTTTAAATCTCTTGATAGCTTTTTGCATACATTTGTCATATACCTGTGAATCCATATCAACAGCTTCACTACATACCCTCAAATCACCTTCCATTTGAAGATGTTTACGAATTTGGGGTATAAATTTAGATTTTTTGCCAGGTTTGATACTTTTGAATTTTGGTAACTTTGCCCAACCGCCTTGTTGTTCTATCTGAATATAGTCTGTTAGATACTTTTTTAGACTTTTGTATTTGAATCTTGTAGGCTCTGCACTCTTTAGTGCAGATGTTAAATCACCACTAATTGTTGCATCTGCTATTAATTTGATTGGAGATATCTCTGGTGCATATCTATCCCAACCAACTTTTGTATCATACTTTTTTGAGAGTGCTTTTTTGAATTTATCAAACTTATTCCAATTTATACCGCCATATATAATATAGTTTGCATAATCCATATAGAGTCTGCTCATTTTGAGTTCTGCTTCAATCTTTTGCTCAAACTCCGCATTATGAGTGCCATATACTCTGCCAAGAAATTTTCTAACCTGCATGGCTTCTTGATAGAGTGGCATATCTGCTGTTAGAGTCTTGTCTGCTTTTATATAGTTGAGCAGATCTTTTGCAAATGGAGTAATATTCTCTTTGCCAACCCATATAGGGACATAGAACAACTCTTGATAGAGTTTGACTAGAGGTTTGTACTTTGGTTCTTTTAGCTTTTTTTCCAAAGCTATAGAAGCTTTATCCAAAAAACTGGTATCAGCCAAAGCAGGATTTAGTGAGTCAAATATATCTGCTTTTGCTGTTGTAGATGGAGTACTCCATACCAAAAGTGTTGCCGCTGCTACTGATATTAATCCACTGTATATACTCTTTGCCATTTTGTCTCTTTATGGTGTAATATTTGGGTATGTCTGAAATAAATGAGTTGCAGGAAGTATAACCAACATTGAATAACAATTAGTAACAAAATTAATTGATATTGCTCATACAGCTTCAACAATAGTTGGGGTATGATACGACCCAAAAAGGATATATTGATGTATCGTACTCTAACTATGTTTTTGTTGGCAACATCACTCTATGGAGCCAATTTTATAAGCTCTGATGTGTGTAGAAAGTGTCACCCTACAATATATAATGAATATAGAGACTCTATGCACTCCAAATCATCTATATACAGTGATGATATTCACAAAAGTGTATGGGAACACCACCCTATGAAAAAAGATGGTAAATACAAGTGTGCAAAGTGCCATACTCCCTCAGATACAAAACTTGTAAACAGTTTGCTAAAAGATGGTAAAGGTATGCCACAGGATAATGAAATTGAGCAAAAAGAGCCTATTGGGTGTACATACTGCCACCGCATAAAGGGTATAAAAGAGGGTAAAGTATCAAACAGTAATATAATCTCCCAAAAGCCAAAATACTACTTTGCTCTAAAGAAGGGTAAAAATGAGAATGAAGTTATAAAATTTCATGAGACAACAAGCTTCTTTGGTCTATCACGCAAGGTTACAGGATCTCCATTTCATACTATAGATTACTCAAACAAAACTTTTAATTCAGGCAAAATGTGTCTGGGATGTCATGATCATAAACAAAACAGTAAAGGTACTACAATATGTACAATAGATCTAAAGAGTTCAAAAGAGTCAAAAGAGAATTGTATAACGTGTCATATGCCTCAGGTGCAAGGATCATTTAATACCATAATCAAAAGTAAAACACACGCTTATCATGGCTTTTTGGGAGTGCATAATAATCCCAAAGCACTTGCTAAATATATAAAGATAGATGCAAAAAAAGTAGATGGCAAATTGCAAATTACAGTCAAAAATCTTGCAAATCATAAATTGTTTGCACAACCACTGAGATTGGCTCAATTGCATATAACCATTCAAAGCAAAGATAAAAGTACTAAACTAAAGCCTTTTGATTTCTCAACAGTTTTGGGAAAAGATGGCAAAGCGGCTCCTGCATGGCTTGCAACAGAGATACTAAAAGATACAACTCTAAAGGCGTTTGAAAATAGAGTAATAGATACAAATTACACTATAAAATCACCACAAAAGGTTATTTTGGAATTTGGTTACTACAAGGTTGCACCAAAATTTGCTTCAAAGTTGGGGATTAATTCAAAAGATGCTACCACTTTTCATACACTCATCAAAAAAGAGTACAACTTCTAAACAACTTCAAGGCAATTTAGCCTTGATAGTTTGGGTATCTATAACAATTGACCTTACACACTTTAAAAATCTTCAATTTTGAATATTGCATAATATCAGTTATTGAAAAGTTAAAATAGATAATATATTCATATAAGCCAAAAAGAAAGGAGATATGGTGAAAAAGGTGATACTTATATCTATTTTGCTCTTTTTTACAAATATATTTGCCAAAGAGTGTCAATTGCCAAGAGGTGAAGTACTGCATATAGCCTGTACCAAGAAGTGTGCAAAGACATATATAAATGCCCTTTATGAAACAGCCCAAGAGTTGGGTTACAATATAGATATATATACACTAAACTATAGCAGTGACAGGGATTTTGCAAATCTTCCAAATAGAATAGATGGAATAATCTCTCCAGGGGGTCATGATATAGCTCCCAGATACTATACCAAAACACTCCCTCCACAAAAAGCTAACAGTATCAAAAGAGAGTTTCTCAGATATGGCAAAACCAATTATGAGGGTAGAAAAAGAGATAGTTATGAGTATAAACTCTTTAAGCACTACTTCAATGATGACTCATTCAAAGATATGCCAGTCCTTGGTATCTGCTATGGTATGCAAATGTTGGCTTCTGTCAAAAACATACCTCTTTATGTAGATATAAAAAGAGATTTGAATATACCTCCAAGAAGAAAAACAGAGGATAAAATATATATCAAAAGAGACTCCAGCCTCATTGATTATATAGGTAACAGATACTTTTATGGTTACAAGAATCACCATCAGGCTATAGATTTGGATTATTACAATACCCATAAATCCAGATACAGTGATGTAAAAATATCTGCTACTTCAAACCAAGGAGAGATAGCAGAGATAATAGAGTTTGATAATCGTCCTGCCATTGGTGTACAGTTTCATCCTGAAAGGTCCCAAATAGGTGTAAAAAGAGCCATAATGAGAAAGTTTTTAACTGATGCCTGTAAAAAGAGATTAAATCAAACAAGATACAGTAACAAAGATGAGTATCAACTTGAATATGATACACCAAGTTACAACAGTGACTATTCACAAAAGCCAAAAAGGCTCTATTATGATCCAGCTACATATCACTTGGGAGATGAAGAGTTTAGAGGTAGAAGATGGCGTAGGTTGTATGGGAGATGCTACAGGGCATCATTTATCAATCATGACTACCACAAAAGCTACTTTTTGATACTTGACAAGTTTGGTGTAGAGTCAACAAAACTCTCATTAAACGGATATGGTATAGCTCCAATACCAAGACAGTACAAAGCAAGAGGCAGAAGACCAAACTTTTGGGAAGATGAGGAGATAATAAGATTGCCAGACAGATATATACAAAAAGGTCGAAATACTCTAACAATTTGTAGCAGTGAGGTAAGTAATCCAGATCATAGATATGATTTGGATGATTTGCAGATACGAAATATTATGATAGTAGCAAAATAGCATATACAACTTGGACTACCTTGTAACCATCTTTGCAATATATCGTATAGATTCAAAGATGGTTGCACATCCCAAAATAAAGAGTAGCGGATTACTCATTACTCTCATTCTATGTAATTCTCCTATCTCAAACATAATAGATATAATCATCACAAAATATATTATATATACCATATATACAGCTGTTATAGCTCTATTTTTATCTGTATATATGAGATATATGGTATATAAGAGTATAAAAATACTCATTAGAGCAACAATGGCTGTACTTAGTAATCCATATTTTTTTATAACTCCACCTATATAAAATAGTTCATATACAGATATAAGATTTGCTATTTTGATATAGTTGCTTTGCAAAAAATAGTAATCCCATGATGGCTTTATATAGTTTTTTAGAGATGTCAAGACAGCATTTATATAACTCATAGGATGATTTAGTATCAGCTTAACAGAATCTTTTTGCATATCTTTGGATATTTTTATATAGTTATAGTGGTTAAAGTTTGTATTGTTGGTACTTTTAAATTTATTTTGCAATACGGCAATACCTTTGTATTGTGCAGGAAGATCTTTTTGGTACTCTTTGTCATACAACCCAAGAGGCAAAAATTCACCCTTGCACATTGCCAAAGACAGTTTATGCTCTTTGCATAATTTATCCATTTTGGCATCTATTTTTTCTTGCTTCTTTTTATATGGCATAGATAAAAGAGTCTTTATATCTGAATCTATCAAAGCATATTTTACTACTTTGGAGAGATTCATACCCATCCAGCTACTATTGCCAAAAAATCCAAACAGTATATAGTTTTTCATATACAAAGTAGCTACAATTGAAGCTGGTATCAAAGAGAGTATTAAAACTCTTTTCCATTTTACTCTATTAAATAGTATCAATATTGCTACTATCCCAAATAGAAATATCAGATGAAACATAGAGCGAGTAAGCATCAGTATTGTAATATCTATAAAAAAGAGCAACAGATATATATCACTATTTGACTCTTGATACCTTATAAGCAAAAAGAGACTCAAAAGTATCAAAAATGTATTAAACCATGTATAAAATATCCAATGTTCATACAAAATAGCTTCTGGAGAGAGTATATATATAGTTGCAAATACAAAAGAGAGTGGTTTTGGTATATTGAAAAAATTTAATATATAAAAGATCATTATATATATAAAGTAGCTTAGAATCAAATAGAGTATAGAGATAATAACAAGGTAATGTTGAGGAGAAATTTTAACTATTATACCTATGAGTAGATTATAAAATGGTGGTTGGCTGTGTAGATAGTATAGTGATTTCAAAAGATCACTCTCAAGCCATTTTATATCCAATATCTGCCAACCAGAATATACCAAACTGGTCAAAAAATCAACCTCTTTAAAGTATATACGACTCCCTATATAGATAAAAAGCATCAAGATATAATATTTACTGTTTACTCTACTCAATATACTTCCTTATGGCTTAATTTTCCAATCTATAAAATTATGTTCTACTCCTATAATAGAGGGTTCTATCCCTTGTATCTTTTTGTTTACTGCTGTAATTGCATTTGGTATATACAAAAATATATAAGGGTGGTCATTTACAATCAATTTAAATATTTTTTGATAAATTTTTGCAAACTCGATTGGATCTATGGTAGATTGAGCTATTTTTATGAGTCTGTCAACCTCACTGTTTTTGTATCCTATGAAGTTGAATCCTCCCTTTTTGATACCCTCACTGTGCCAAATAGAGTAAGCATCTGGTATCAAAGACAAACTCCATCCCAAAAGTACAGCATCAAAATTTGCCGGAAATACAACTGTATTTAAAAATGCTTGCCACTCCATAGTTCTAATATGCATCTTTACACCAATTCTTAAAAGTTGTTGTTGAATAATCTCTGCGGTTGCTGTGCGTATATCATTGCCTGTATTGGTAATTAGTGTAAACTCAAGCGGATGTTTATTGGTATATCCAAGCTTTTTGAGAATCTCTTTTGCCCTTTTTGGATTGTATGGAGTTGGTTTGAAATCCTTGGGATATACACTGCTGCCTGGCATAAATGGACCATAACAGGCTTTTCCATGTCCAAAAAAGAGTAGTTTTATGATTTCATCTTTATCTATTGCCAAAGATAGAGCATACCTTAACTCCCTATTGGCAAATATTTTTCTCTTTAGGTTAAATCCCAGGTATGTATATCCCTGTGATGGTTGTTCATATATGGCAAACTTTTGTCTAAATTGCAAGGAGAGTTGTTTTTGAACCTGCAAAGGAGATAGTGAGCCAATATCAAGCTTACCCGATTTTAACATCATAAATTCGGTAGAGGGATCACCAATATAGTGAAATATCTGTCTGTCTATATATGGTTTGTGTTCAAAATAATCTTTGTTTGCATAGAGTATGATTCTCTCATTTATACTAAAAGGTTTTTTCATTTTGTATGGTCCTGTACCTACTGGAAGCTTATTTAGTCTGCTTCTCATAGGTTCACTCTCTTTCTCCCAAAGATGCTTTGGAATCAATCCCATCATCCATATTGACAGAGCTTTGAAGTATGGTTGGGAATACTTTATCTCTATGCTGTATCTATCCAGTTTTTTTACAGATTTTACATACTTGAAGTCACTCTTGTATGGAGTTACCACCTTTTTATCCATTAGCCAATTGTATGTAAACAGAACATCATCTGCACTAAATTCTACTCCATCATGCCACTTTATACCCTTTTTTAGTTTAAATATCAAAGTACTGTTATCTTCAAAATAGTAGCTTTTTGCCAAATCGGTTGTAATATTTCCCTCTTTGTCAAATTTCAAAAGTCCATTAAATATCCAACCAGCTATGGAGCTAGATGCTGAATCAGTAGCAAGAAGGGGATTTATTCTAGTAGGAGATGCACTCATAGAGCGGTGAAAATCTATACCCCAGAGTGTAGATAGCATAATTATAAATATAGATATAAATCTAATCATTTTATACCTTTGTGCATATGTACAGCCAACCATAAAGCACCTTTTGTAGTAGATAGTACTTTGTGAGGTGTTTTAGCAGGGATATAAAGAGTATCTCCTTTATGTAACTCTATCTCATTGTCATCTATCAATAGTTTTGCACTGCCTTGTAACAGTACTACCCACTCATCCTCTTGTTGTATATATACTTCACTATCTGGGGTATCAGAACTACTGATTTGTACTATTTCACACCCATCTTTACTACCAAAGAGTTTATAAAAGAGTTCACCATTTTTAGGAATCTCTCTATCATATATATTTTTACCCAATATCTTATCCATTATAAATACCTTTATAGAATTTGTTACTATAAAGTGATTGTATCTAAAAAGAATTTTTGAATATATAAAGTTTGACTAAAGTAGTATTTTGAGTATTTAAATAAAAGAGGTGAGACTTTACACACCTCAACAGTATAAAACTATTACAATCTGTCAATTACCCCAACAACTTTACCCACTATAGATACCTCTTGAGGCAGCAAAATCTCTGGAGAGTATAATTGATTGTCTGATATTAACTCTACCATTCCATCTACTCTTCTTCTGATTCGTTTTATGAAAAGACCATTTTGGG
>JAMOSA010000018.1 GCA_027063325.1 Campylobacteraceae bacterium | reverse complement strand
CTTACTCCTTGTTTTAAGCTATAAATTTTATTAAAGAACAGTTCTAAATGACATAATTTGTCAAACTCTTTGGAGATAATTTGGTATCTCAAAACAAGGAGTAAGCTATGGGTTATCGCTCTTATTCACGCTCATCATATCGAAGTCATTCAAGATCAAGCTATCGCAAAAGTTACAACAATTCCACCAAACAAACCTGTGCTCAACGCTACTCACCTACTAAAACAAGCAGTGGTTGGTATGATGCCAATGGTTCCAAAGTCTTAGACGCTAAAGCATACTTCAATACAATTGCCAAAAATGGCAGGTATTGGAAAGAGTGTTAGCCGTAGGCTGTATAAATCATATTTTATTAATCAATAAAGTACGATTTTATATATTGTTTTTAAGTTTTATTTAAGTGGGGGGTATAATATGAGTATTGTATTTGATAAAGGATTGATAATGTTTCTAAATAGATTAAATGAAGATGAAAAGAGGGCATTTTTAAAATTGGTTCATTATATAGCTAGAGTGGATGGGGATTTTTCAAATAAACAAAAGGAGATAATAGCAACCTATTGTATAGAAATGCAAATCAATGATATTGAATTTGATGTGAATAGTTTTGAACTTAATGATACTTTAACAAAATTTGAAAATATAGAAAGTCAAAGGATAATACTTTTAGAAGTTATGGCTCTTGTATTTTCAGATAATATTTTACATCCAGAAGAAAAAAAGGTATTAGATACAATGATTGAAGTATTTAATTTAAACTCATCTTTAATAGATGTGTATGCAGAATGGACAAAAGCTATATTGGCAATTACTGCTCAAGCTCAAGCATTATTAAAGTTATAAAATGTTTCCTTGTAGTAGTTGTGGAATCTGTTGTCAAAATATTTCAACTATTAAAGAGTTAAAAGAGTATGATTTAGGTAATGGTATTTGTAAATATTTTGATAGAATAAATAATAAATGTATTATTTACGAAAATCGTCCACAAGTTTGTAGAATAGATGAAATGTTTGAAGAAGAATATAATAGTTTTTTTTCAAAAAAAGAGTTTTATATTGAAAATGCAAAAGTTTGTAATATCTTGCAAGAACAATATAAAATAGATAAAAATTATAGAATAAATATAGAGGAGATTTAAAATGCCAATACCATTTATTTTAGGAGGAATAGCTTTAGCAGCTGCTGGATATGGGGTAAAAAAAGGTCTTGATGCAAAAGAAGATTTTGATACAGCAGAAAAATACAATGAAAAAGCACAAGAAATATATGATGAAGCGATGGAAAGATTAGAACAAGAAAAAGAATATACAAATACACATCTTGAAACATTAGGGGAATTAAAAGTTTCAATCTATGAAAGCTCGTTAGCAGATTTTGTTGATATATTTAGCAATATAAAAAATGTCGATTTTGAAGATAATCTTCAATTAGGTTTATTAAATAATGTAGATGAGCAAGATATGTTAGAGATAAAAAATACTGTTTTAGAAATGCAAGAAGTATTAGGTGGTGGCATAGCAGCTTTAGGAAGTGGTGCATTAGCTGGATTTGGTGCATTAGGTGGTGTTGGAATGCTTGCTTCTGCTTCAACAGGAACAGCAATAGCAAGTTTAAGTGGAGCAGCTGCAACTAATGCAACTTTAGCTTGGCTTGGTGGTGGAAGTTTAGCTGCTGGTGGTTTTGGAATGGCTGGTGGTATGGCAGTTCTTGGTGGAATAGTTGCAGGTCCAGTATTAGCAGTTGGTGGTATGATGATGGCTTCAAAAGCTGAAGAAGCCAAATATACAGCTTATGAAAATTATGATAAAGCAAAAGCTGCTGCTGAACAAATGGATGCGGCTTGTGTAGTTTTAGACGGAATATATCAAAGAGTTGATGAGTTTATAAATATATTAAAGCCTCTTAATGAAATTTTTGAAGACTATATAGATGATTTAGATAACATTGTTGATAAATCTAATGATTATAGAACATATTCTCAAACTGAAAAAGAAAAAGTTATGATTACAGCTTCAATTGCTCAAACAGTTAAAAATATTTGTGACACACCAATTATTGATAAAGATGGTAAAGTGACAAGAAAATCAAAAAGAGTTCTTAAAAAATCGAAAGAGTTTTTAGAAAAAATTCAAGAGGTATAAGGATGTCAGCTGTAACACTTAGTGAAGAAATTATAAAAGAAATAGGCACTCAAACATTAGCAAGATTTGGATTAAATATTTTTAATTTAAATACTTATGCAGGTTATGAAGCAAGTGTTAAAGGTAGTGTAAATGTATATGAAGCTTATAACAAACATAAAAACAATCCAAATTATTTTGGACAAACATTTGAAGATTTAGATGTTGAACAGAGAAATATTGAAGTAGCTTTACACAATAAAAATGAAAGATATGCTACAACTGATAATTTGGGTGAAGTTAATCATCCAGTTACTGATGTAAGAAAATTTGATAATGATGGTAATATATTAGAAAATTATCAACATAAAGTTATAAAAAATAGTGCAGATTTATTTGGTAAAGACAATAAATATCTTCAAAATGATAAAATTGTTGTAGCAAAAGATGATTATATAAAACATAAAAATTATCTTGAAAATATGATAAAAAATACTAAAGATGAAGAAACAAAAAAAAATGCACAAGCATTATTAGATAAACTTGAAGCAAGTGATATTACAAGAAATGAAGCTAAAAATGCAAGAACAACTGCTACTACCATACAAGGTAAACAAGCAACAAATCATATAGTTCAAACAGGATTATCTGATGCTGTTGTAGTAGCATTATCATCTTTAGCAAATGGAGCAATTTATGAAATTAGAGATGCTTTTAACAATAATAGTTTAGATATTTCTATAAAAGATAGAATAAAAAGACTTCTAAAAAAAGTTATAAATGATTTTTATAAAACATTTAAAAGAGGAGCTTCATTTGGTACTTTAGATGTTGGTATTGGGGTATTATCTCAAATATTTAAATCAATTTCATCAAAACTTATGAGTATTTGGAAATCTATTAGAACTTCTGCAAAATCTATTTTTAATGCTATTTATTCATATATAACAGGTGAAATTAAAAGTTATAAAGAACTATTATCAACTATAATTAAAGGTTTATTATCTGCTATTATGGTTGTTGGGACTGTTGCATTAGAAACTCAATTAGAAGCATTTTTAGCTCCTATAGTTACACCCGTAGTAGCAAATTTTTTAGCACCAGCATTAGCAATAGTTATAGGTTCAATAGCTGTTGTAATTAGTATGAAAAGTGTGGATATAGCTTTAAATGCTCTATTTGGAGCTTTTGCACAAGCTGATTTAGCAAAAATGAGAGCAGAAAAGATAAAAGAAATTTGTGCTGAAATGATACCAGAACTTATAGCCCAAAAAAATGAACTTAAAGATTTAATTGAAAAGACATACAAAAAAAGAAAATTGACTTTTGAAAAATCTTTTAATGAATTTAAAAAGGGTTTATCAAATAACGATATAAATTCTATTATTTGTGGATTAGAAAGTATCAATAGTATGTATGGTAAAAAGTTACAATTTCAAACTTTTAAAGAGTTTGATGATTTTATGTGTAGTGATGAAAAATTAATCTTATAAAGATATTTGATGATATGAAATACAATTAAAAATTCTACAAGAAGAGTTTATAAAAGAACTACATCAGATGATAAATGGATTAAAAGATTAAGATTGAAGCTTTTAAATTAGATAGGTAAAATATTTATAATAGCATTTTATTTAAATAATAAAACTCCTAAGAAAAGGTGAATTTAATTCAAAAAAATTGTAACAAAAAGTGAAAAAAGTGGTAATAGTAAGAGTATTATAAATCACTCAAATATAATGCTAATTTGGAAAAGTTTCCAAGTAAATACTTTTATCAATATTAGCTTTTTTCAAATTAGAGAGATTAAAAATCAAAACTATTACTTAAGGCTAATCTAATAGCTTTTAATGAGTTAAAACGATTAAAGGATAATATCAGTTATAAATAGAATAAACCTTATAGATATTTTTAGCTTGGATTACTCATCCTCTGACAATTTTAGTGATATAATAGGTATATATCGCAAAAAAGGAGAGAGGTATGAAAAAGATTTTAGTTTTGATTCTGTTTTTGGGAATACTTTTTGCAAAGAGTGATGTCTGCAAAGAGTATGATGGCAAGAGTTTTATTTTGCAGACTATTGAATATAACAGTAAGGGTGATAAAATTCATACAACAAAAAATAGTTTGGATTATATCAAAATTTACTTCTTCAAAGATAGAGATTCGACACATCCAATAACAATAGAATATAGTGTAAATCGCCATAAAAGACTCTATAGATATATTTTTTGTATGAATGAGAACAAAAAAGATACACAGTGGTGTGGTATAGATTGCGATGGTGGAGGATTTTATGCCAATAAAAACTTGGATATATTTATCAAATACCCTATGCGTCTATTTGGTGGAGAAGATGGTGAAGTTGTAGAGATAAATTTAATTCAAATAAAAGATGGTTATCTCAAAGGTAGAGAGTTTAAATGTCCAAAAGAGTTGCCAAAAGCAAAAGATTTGCCAGATGAGAGTTATTATAAAGATAATCCAAATGGCAGTTATGTGTGTTATGAATACAAAGAAGATAACAAATATTTTGGCTGTTTTAGAACTACAAAAAGATGTAGAGACCTATATAGACAGCGTTTTGGCAAGTATGGTTCAAAAAAAGCAGTCAAGGAGGCACTCAAGAGGTGTCAAAGTTCCAACCCCAATTTGGATTATGTAGATAACCCAAAAGGCAAATATGTTTGTTATGATTATATAGATGATAATGGCGATTACAGCGGATGTTTTAGAGCCATAAAATCGTGTAAGATGTTAAACAAAAAACATTTTGGACACTATCCAACTATAAAAGAGAGTAAAAAAGCTCTCTTTAGATGCCAAACATCAACACCAAAGAGTAGGTAAGCAGTCAGTTTATGTTTTGGGAGGGAGTGTGAGCATCCAACTCTTTTAATCTTTGTTGTTGGATTTTACTCAACTCTTGTCCAATTTTTGCACCCTTGAAACCTTTTGATATCAACTGTTGTGGTGTTATGCCTATATCAAAGGGTTTATCCCATATATTTAAATATTTGGCTGTTTGTATAACTTTGTGGTGATAGTTTAGAGGTGAATTTTTGATACCATCTTTTAGAGCTTGTGAAGCTACAAAGCTATTTGCAAGAGGGTGGGGGATTTTGGATATATTTTTTAATACTCTTTTATAGTGGTTTGGTGTATTGATTGCAGATAGTATATTATCCATAGATTGTGTTGTATATTGATAATAAATTGCTAAAAAGTAGTATGGATAGAGGTGTGGTAAAAAGTATTTTTGGTATCTTTTCATATCTCTCATTGCTTTAAATCTGTTTTTGGTAGTTAGTGGAGTGTTCCAGAGTTTTTTGGATATTTGAAGCTCTTCAAGGTAGTATAATCCATAGTGTAGATGTGTAGATAAAAACATCTTTTCAAACTCTATAAAAATTCTCTCTTTTGCCAAGTCTGACAAATCCATACTTTTTGATAACTCTATACTGTTTGGTTCAATTTTGAAGTGTAATCTTGAAGCAAACTGCATACCTCGTAATACTCTTAGTGAATCTTCCTGGAAGGTATTTTGATCTATTACTCTTAGGATTTTATTTGAAATATCTTCTAGCCCACTAAAATAATCTAATATTGTAGAACTTTTAATATCATAAAGCATTGCATTTATAGTAAAATCTCTTCTTTTACAGGCATCTTTTTCATTATCAACAGGCTCTACACTAAATCCTCTATGTCCATTTGCAATTTTTGTCTCTTTGCGTGGTAAGGCTATATCAATATCTCCTAATTTATATACAAAAAAACTCTTGCCAAAGCCATCTGCATTTAATTCATTCATAGCTTTGTGAAAATTTTGGGTTGATATATTGTAGCACTCTATGTCAATATCGTTAATCTCTCTACCAAGAAGCCTGTCTCTAATTGCACCTCCGACTATTTTACAGTCGGCATTATAGTTTGAATGTAAGTATGTATATATATGATTTATCTGTTTTATCAAGTGGTTTGGAATTGTTTTGTAGAAGTTTGGAAAGTACAACTTTGGCATAATACTCTCTCAACACCCAAAGAGGGTGTTGGAATATTACTCTACTTCAGCATCGATTACATCATCATCTGCTGGTTTAGAGTTGCTTTTTGCACCTGCATCACCTGCTTGTTGTGCAGAAGCTGCTTGTTGTGCAAGTTTTTCATTATGAGTATTTAGCTCTGCAACTTTGCTATCTATTTGCTCTTTTGTAACATTTTCATCTTTTATCAGTGCTTCAAGCTCATCTGCACTTTTAGATGCTGCCTCTTTTAATGATGGCTCTACCTTGTCTCCAAGCTCACTTAATACTTTTCTTGTTTGATGTACCAGTGCATCTGCTTGGTTTTTAGCCTCTACAAGCTCTTTTCTCTTTGCATCTTCTGCTTTGTGAGCTTCTGCATCCTGTACCATTCTTTGAATCTCTTCTTCACTCAGTCCGCTTGAACCAGTGATTTTAATCTCTTGAGATTTACCAGTTGCTTTATCTTGAGCTGTAACAGTCAAGATACCGTTTGCATCTATATCAAATGTAACTTCAATTTGTGGTACACCTCTTGGTGCTGGTGGAATACCGCTTAGCTCAAACATACCAAGAGATTTGTTATCCTTGGCAAACTCTCTTTCACCTTGTACTACATGGATACTAACAGCTGGTTGGTTATCTTCTGCTGTTGAGAATACCTGAGACTTTTTAACAGGTATTGTTGTACCCTTTTCTATAATTTTTGTTGTAACACCACCCAGAGTCTCAATACCAAGACTTAGAGGTGTAACATCTAGTAGTAGTACATCTTTTACATCACCAGTTAATACACCACCTTGAATTGAAGCACCAATTGCAACTACTTCATCAGGGTTTACAGATTTATTTAACTCTTTGCCAAAGAATGCTTTTACTTTCTCTTGTACAAGTGGAACCCTTGTACTTCCACCAACCATTACAACCTCTTTAATTTCACTCTTGCTAAGACCAGACTCTTTTAGTACTTCATCAATCTTGCTGATAGTCTTCTCTACCAAATCATCAATCAAACTCTCAAACTTAGCTCTTGTAATTTTCATTACAAGGTGTTTTGGACCACTAGCATCTGCTGTAATAAATGGTAGGTTAATCTCTGTCTCAGTAGCAGATGACAACTCTTTTTTGGCATTTTCTGCTGCCTCTTTGAGTCTTTGTAATGCCATCATATCAGACTTTAGATCTATACCATTTTCTTTTTTGAACTCTTCTACTATATGATCAATTACACGGTTATCAAAGTCATCACCACCCAAGAATGCATCACCACCGGTTGCCAATACTTCTACTACACCATCACCAGTTTCTAAGATTGTAACATCAAATGTACCACCACCAAGGTCATATACAGCTATATTTTCACTATCTTTTTTATCCAATCCATAAGCAAGTGCTGCACTTGTTGGCTCATTGATAATTCTAAGTACATTAAGTCCTGCAATTGTTCCTGCCTCTTTTGTCGCTTTTCTTTGGGCATCATTAAAATATGCAGGCACTGTAATAACAGCATCAGTTACAGGTGTACCAAGATATGCTTCAGCATCCTCTTTTAGTTTCATCAAAATTTTGGCACTAATCTCTTGAGGTGTATAGATTTTGCCATCAATCTCTATTGCACAAGCACCATTTTTATCTGTTACATGGTATGGCAATCTCTCTTTTGCCTCTTTGGCTTTATCTTCATTACACATCAACCCCATAATTCTTTTTACAGAATATATAGTCTTTTCAGGGTTTGTAACCATCTGTCTTTTTGCCGGATCACCTACTAAAATTTCACCTTTATCTGTAAATGCTACAATTGAAGGGGTTGTATTTTTACCCTCTTTGTTTGGGATTATTTTTGCTTCACCATTCTCATATACTGCCATTGCAGAGTTTGTTGTACCTAAATCTATTCCTATTGGCTTACTCATATCTTCTCTCCTTTTGATAGTTTATTCATTTTTCTGGCAAAATTATATAGAAATTTATATATATATTTTGCAACTTGAGTTGCTTTGACTAAAACTTTTTATTTTTTTGTCGCAACCATAGCTGGACGAAGCAGTCTCTCTTTCATCACATAACCTTTTTGCAATACCTGGATAATTTCACCACTTTGATGCTCATCACTATCCATTTGATGTACTACCTGATGGAAGTTAGGGTCAAATACACCCTCATTTGCTACCTCTTCTACACCATGCTTTTTGAGTACTTTTTTGAGTTGCTCATATGTCAAAGAGACTCCCTCTTTGATTTTTTCTACAGCTTCATCACCCTCAATCTGATCCATAGATGCAATTGCACTCTCAAATGAATCAATTACACTAAGCAGATCTTTTGCAAAAGTCTCATTGGCAAAGCTGACTGCTGTACTTTTGTCTCTTTCTAATCTCTTTTTCATATTGTCAAACTCTGCATGAGCTCTTATATATTTGTCTTTATACTCTTCAAGCTCTTTTTTACACTCTTGAAGTTCGTTATTTTCTTCATCAATATTAACTTCAACATCTTTTGATTCTTCAAAAAACTCTTCTATCTCTTTTGTCTCTTGCTCTTGTGTTTTATCACTCTTTTCTTTTTTGCTCATAGCTCCTCCTTTATATACAGCACCACTTGCTATATACTTATTTGAGCAGATTATACTATATTGAGTATTTGAATGTCAAGGTTTACAGAGAAAATATTACAAATTAGTTTAGTAGGTATCTATCAAGGTTATTTAGTGTATCTATATCAATTTATAATTGTTCGTTTTTTAGAGTAGTAATACGATAAAATATTGCTTTTTAGCACTATATAGTAAAAAATGAATATTAAGGATTATAATGTTTGGTATGGGTTTTACCGAGATTTTGATGATAGCTATTGTTGCTATACTGTTTTTAGGACCAGACAAATTACCAGATGCCATGGTACAGGTGGGTAAATTTATTCGTAGTTTTAAAAAGGTAATTGATGATGCCAAGAGTACTTTTGAAGAAGAGGTTCATCTAAAAGAGTTAAAAGAGGAAGCTATGCAGTATAGAGAGACTCTGCAAAAAAGCAGTGAAGATATAAGTGGATTTAAAAATGCATTAAACTCTCCTGTTGAAGAGGCTCAAAGAGCATTGAATGAAATCAATCTTGATCCACAAAAGGTGGCAAATGAGAGTATGGGCAGTGATTTGAGTGTAGAGTATGCCCAAAAGAGAGCTTCCAAAGAGAAATCCATAGATGGATTCAAAAACAGTGGAGGCAGTGATGTTTGAGAGTGTTAAACCACACCTTGTAGAGTTAAGACAAAGAATTGGAATATCATTTTTATCTATATTTATAGGTTTTATTATAGCTTTTACATTTCATAATGCAATTTTGGGTTGGATGACAAAACCACTTAATGAAGCATTGATTCAAGTAGGTAAAATAGTAGATAGCAGAAACAAAAGTGAATGGAAAATACAAGAGAGTAATACTACTGCTGTACCTACTAACAATAAAGTGTCAATTTTGAGTTCAAATATTATTAATTCATCTACAAATTTACAAAACAGCTTAAGTAGTGCAGTTAAACTCTTAAATGAATCAAACAGCAGTAGAGACAGAGCATTGGCAGTAATACTAAATCAGAGTGCAACTTCAGCCAAAGAGTTGACAGTAGCTACCAAGAGGCTTGGAGAGTGGTTACAAAAAGATACCAATTTAACCAAAGCTAAAGAGTTGAAAGATAAAAGCTTTAGTGGTATGATTACCACTCATCAAGTTGGCGGAGCATTTTTTGTAGCCTTAAAGGTCTCATTTTTTGCAGGAATATTGATAGCTATGCCTATGGTTCTTTGGCAAATATGGCTCTTTGTAGCTCCTGGACTTTATGATAATGAAAAGAAGATGGTATTACCGTTTGTAATAGGCGGTTCTATAATGTTTTTTATAGGTGTTCTTTTTGCATACTATATAGTTACCCCTTTTGGATTTCAATTTCTTATTACATTTGGTTCATTTCTATATACACCACTAATCAATATTGAAGATTATGTAGGCTTTTTTACTAAAATTATGTTTGGTTTTGGACTTGCATTTGAATTGCCTGTATTTACATACTTCTTGGCTCTTTTGGGTTTGATTACAGATAAAACACTAAAAGACTTTTTCAAATATGCAGTTATTATCATATTTATAGTTGCAGCTTTGCTTACTCCGCCAGATGTTCTTACACAAATGCTGATGGCTGGACCTCTTATACTACTATATGGTCTCTCTATCCTTATTGTTCGTATGGTAAATCCATACAAAGAAGATGATGAAGATGATGATGAGTTGGATATGGATGATAGTGATTTTGAAGAGTTGGAGAGAGCTTATGAGCAAAAGAGCTAAAGAGCTTTTGACTAGTTCATATGATTATGAATTAGATCCTTCTCTCATAGCCAAATATCCAGTAAATCCGCCAGATAGTGCAAAGCTTTTGGTATATAACAGAAAAGATGGCTCAATTATTCATACTATATTTAGTGAATTTTTATCATATATACCCAAAAATACAAATATATTTCTAAATGATACCAAGGTAATCAAAGCCAGAGTTTTTGGTAAAAAGAGTAGTGGTGGCAAGATTGAACTACTCTTTAATAAAATGTTAAATGATACTACAGCTTTGGTTATGATAAAAGGTAGAGTAAAAGAGGGTATTAAGATTTACTTTGATGATGGATTGGTAGCTAAAGTATTGAAGCTAAATAGTGACGGTAGCAGAGTTATAGAGTTTTATAAAGATAATAAGGTTATAGATTTTGTAACACTGGTTGATATATTAGAAAAGATTGGTCACATTCCACTACCTCCTTATATGCAAAGAGAAGATACAAAAGAGGATAGTATATACTATCAAACTCTCTTTGGTACAAAAGAGGGAGCAGTAGCAGCTCCTACAGCCTCTTTGCACTTTACATCAGCACTTCTTGAGAGAATGAAAGAGCAGTTTGATACACACACATTAACTCTTCATGTTGGAGCTGGTACTTTTAAACCTGTTGAGAGTGAAAATATACTAAATCACCCTATGCACTCTGAGTGGTACTCTATACCAGATGAGTCTGCCAAAGTTATAGATAATCAAACTTCAAAGATATTGGCAATTGGTACTACAGTAACAAGAACCATAGAGTATTATGCAAGAGTAGGAAAAGTAGAGGGTGAGTGTGATCTATTTTTGCATCCGGCAAATCCTCCTGTTAGAGTAAACTATCTTCTTACCAATTTCCATCTGCCCAAAAGTACTCTTTTGATGCTTGTTAGCTCTTTTATAGGTACAGATGAGACACTAAGAGTGTATAATATAGCAAAAGAGCATAGGTATAGATTTTTTAGTTATGGTGATGCAATGTTGATTTTATAAAGGATAAGAGTTATGTTTTTTGATCCAAGATATTTTGTATTGATAGTAGCTATAGTATTGATTGCTATAGCCTTGATAGTTACTTTGATATATGAGATGAAAAAGCCACTAAGAGATCCAAATGATGATCCAGATACCAAAAGAATGAATGACTTATTGAAAGATTGATATGAAGTATTTTGTGTATAGTATATCTTTGAGTCTTATACTAACCCTTGGCGGTTGTTGGAGTAGATATGACTATACACTGCATAAACCAAAAGTAAGATACCAAAAACCTACCCCAAAAGCATTAAAAGTACTGCTTGATGAAACTAGAGGCAAAGAGTATGAGTGGGCAGAAGAGGGACCAGAAGAATTTGATTGCTCTGGACTTGTATATTATTGCTATGGTTCTATGAACAAGTTTTTGCCTCGTACTGCAAGAGAACAAGCAAGGGTAGGCAAGAGAGTATCTGTTGATGAATTGAAGTATGGAGATTTAATCTTTTTTGATACAACAGCTAGGCGTACAGGACAGATTACTCATGTAGGTATATATGTAGGTAATGGCAAATTTCAACACGCTTCAAATGAAAAAGAGGGTGTAAAAATTACTTCATTAAATGATCCATACTATAAAAACCGTATCAAAATATGTCGCAGAGTTATAAAAGATGATAATATCAACAAAGAGTTTAAACCAAAAGTAAAAATCTCTTCAATACCAAAAGATGATTGTAACAAATGTTATCAAGCCCCTACAAAAGTTACTGCAAAAAGTGGAGAGTACTATATACAGCTAGGTTCTTATCAAACAGATCCAGAAGTTAGTGAAAAAGCTCTGTTAGAGCATCTTAAATCATCAGGATTTGATTATATTATAATAACCCAAAATGGAGCATACAAACTATTAACAGGTCCATTTGCCACCAAAGATGATGCTGTAGCAGTCTTGCCTACAGTACAAAAGCAGTTTATCCCAGATGCCTTTGTTACTACATACAAAGAGCCTAATGTTGAACTCTTTTAAACTTCAAGAGAGCTTCAAATAAGCAAAGTTTAAATATTTTTTTGATAAAATCGCCCTCCGTCAGAATATATTGACGGAACTGCGTGAAGAATCTTTATCGAATGATTGCACCTATTCGATAAGGGTTGGATGGTCGATAAAATCTCAGCCGTCCACGCAACAAAACAGGTGCAAATACAAGCAGGAGAACCCAATGAAGGTCAGACCATCGGTCAAGAAGATGTGCGATGATTGTAAAGTAATCAAACGCAAGGGTATCGTTCGCGTGATTTGTAAAAATCCAAAGCATAAACAGAGACAAGGATAAACATGGCACGTATTGCAGGTGTTGATTTGCCTAAAAACAAGAGAATGGAGTATGCATTGACTTATATTTATGGTATAGGTCTTACTACTTCTCGCAAGATCCTTGATGCTACCGGCATCAGTTATGACAAGAGAGTACATGAGTTGACAGACGCAGAAGCGGCTACAATCCGTAAAGAGATTCAAGATAACTATATGGTGGAGGGAGACCTTCGTAAAAAAGTTATGATGGATATTAAAACTTTAATGGATTTGGGTAATTATCGTGGATTGCGTCATCGTAGAGGATTACCAGTTCGTGGTCAAAAGACAAAAACAAACGCTCGTACCAGAAAAGGTAAGCGTAAAACTGTCGGTGCAGCATAATTAGGAGCAAAATCAATGGCAAAGAAAAAAATTAAAAAGAGTGTTGCTCGTGGCGTAGTTTATATAGCTGCTACATTCAACAACACTGTTATCACTGTTACTGATGAGATGGGTAATGTTCTAACTTGGAGCAGTGCAGGTGCACTTGGTTTTAAAGGTAGTAAGAAATCTACTCCTTATGCAGCACAACAAGCGGTAGAAGATGCTATGGCAAAAGCCAAAGAGTACGGCATCAAAGAGGTAGGTATTAAGGTACAAGGACCTGGTTCTGGTCGTGATACAGCAGTAAAATCTGTAGGTGCTATTGAGGGTATTCGCGTAATTTGGTTCAAAGATATTACGCCACTACCTCACAATGGGTGTCGTCCTCCTAAAAAGAGACGCGTATAATCCGCTTAGTTAGTGTTTGAGTCTAAAAAGACAAAAGAACCATCAACTATTTGAAGAAAAAAGTAAAAGGTAAACACGATGGCAAGATATAGAGGTCCTGTTGAAAAACTTGAAAGACGACTCGGTGTTGATCTTGGTCTCAAGGGAGAGCGACGCCTTTCAGGAAAGAGTGCTTTAGAAAAGAGACCATATCCTCCTGGACAGCATGGTCAAAGAAGAGCAAAGATCAGTGAATATGGTCTTCAGCTTCGTGAAAAGCAAAAAGCTAAATTTATGTATGGTGTGAGTGAGAAGCAGTTTAGATCTCTGTTTAAAGAGGCTAACCGTAGAGAGGGTAATACCGGAGAGCTTCTTATTCAGTTACTAGAGCAAAGACTTGATAATGTAGTATATAGAATGGGATTTGCTACAACTAGAGCATTTGCAAGACAACTTGTAAACCATGGTCATATACTAGTAGATGGAAAAAGAGTTGATATTCCATCATATAGAGTAAAACCTGGTCAAAAGATAGAGATCAGAGAAAAGAGTAAAAACAATCCTCAAATTTTGAGATCAATTGAATTAACCAACCAAACTGGTATGGTTGAGTGGGTAGATGTGGATAAAGACAAGCTTTTTGGTATCTTTACCCGTATCCCAGAAAGAGAAGAGATCTCTATCCCTGTTGAAGAGCGTCTAATTGTTGAGCTTTACTCTAAGTAATAAATAGATAATAAAGGCTAATAAATGAGAAAAATCAAAACCGCGCCATCTACACCGACTGAAATCGAAGTCAATGAGATCAGTTCAACAAAAGCGCAGGTGATTGCATACCCATTTGAGAGTGGATACGCCATTACTTTAGCACATCCACTAAGAAGATTGCTTCTTGGTAGCTCTATAGGGTATGCCCCTATATCGCTCAAGATAGAAGGTGCTGCTCATGAGTTTGATTCCATTAGGGGTATGCACGAGGATATAGCCGTATTTATTATTAACTTTAAAAGTATCAGGTTCATTATCAAAGATGAATTAGACAGAGCAACATCATCTTATAGCTTTAAAGGTCCTCTGACTGTAACAGCAGGTGACTTGGTAAATGACCAGGTAGATGTAGTTGATAAAGATATTGTATTGGCTACATTGAATGAAGATGCAGAATTAAATTTTTCTGTAGAGTTTGCCAAAGGTATAGGTTATGTACCAAGTGAAGATCTAAGAGATGAAGTAGATAGTGATGCTATTGTACTAGATGCATTCTTTACACCTGTTAGAAAAGCAAACTATACTATAGAGAATGTTCTTGTAGAAGATAATCCTGATTATGAGAAGATCATCTTTGATATAGAGACAGATGGTCAGATAAAGCCTGTAGATGCACTTAAAAATGCACTTCAGACTATGCAGTCTCAACTCTCTATATTCTCTGGAGTATTTAATATAGACTTTGGAGAGTTAAAGAGTGTAGAGAGTGGAGGAGATAAAGGGTTGCTAAAGACTCTGATGTTACCAATTGACTCTTTGGGTCTTGGTGCAAGAAGCTTCAATTCACTCGATAGAGAGGGTATCAAATTCTTGGGTGAATTAGTACTTATGAGTGAAAAAGAGTTGAAGAGTATCAAAAACTTGGGTCAAAGATCTGTCAGTGAAATCAAAGAGATGTTGGCCGAGTATGGATTTGATGATAATTTTGAGTTGGATGAAGAGACTAAAAGTAGTCTTATCAGCAAAATAGAACAACATAAAGAATAAAGGAACTCCATGAGACATAGACATGGTTATCGCAAACTTGGTAGAAAGTCGCAACACCGTGCTGCATTGCTAAAGAATTTGGCAATTGCCCTGACTGAGCATGGTCGCATAGAGACAACTCTTCCAAAAGCAAAAGAGTTACGCAAATATTATGAGCGTCTTATTACAAGAGCAGCTAAGGGTGATTTTAATGCTCACAGAGCTGTATTTGCACAGCTTCAGGATAAAGCAAGTACAAAAAAGCTTGTAGAAGAGATTGCACCAGATTATAAAGATAGAAATGGTGGTTATACACGCATTATCAAGACTCGTCTAAGAAAAGGTGATGCAGCTGAGATGGCTATTATTGAGCTAGTATAATATTCTGACTCTTGCGGTTTTTCCGCAAGGTTTTATATAACAATGACATACTTTCAATTACTATCAATAAAAGAGTTTTTATCACAATATAATTATATTAAAAGAGCAAGAAGAGTAGAGAACAATCTAATTGAGATAGATTTTGGAGATAAAGAGTCTATTTTTTTTGATATGACACGCTCTAACTCTACTGTAATGATGGGTAAATCCAAAAGGCCACTACAAGACTTTAATGCTCCATTTGATACGCTTTTGCATCAGCTTATATCCCAATCAAAGATTAAGAGTGTAAAAGTATTAAAGGATGAGAGAGTTTTACAGATTGAGGTTTTAAAGCAGAGTAGATATAAAGAGCAATATACAATGCTTCAGTTGGAGTTTACTGGTAAATATACCAATGCTATCTTACTAGATACCAATGGTATGGTTATTGAAGCACTTCACCATATAGATATAAATAGTTCATTTAGGGTTGTTAAGCCTGGTGTTGAGTTACAACCTCTACCTATACACAATATTAAATTCCCCTCACTACCCAAAGAGCCAATAGATGCAAAAGAGTTGCTACAGACTGAATACCAAAAGAGAAATCAAATTAAACTAAAGAGTCTAAAGAGACAAAAACTATCTTTTATTACCAAAAAGATATCCAAACTCCAAAAGATATTAGATGGCTTTGAGAGTGAAGAGAAACTTTTAAATAGAGCAAAAGAGTATAGAAAATATGCAGAAGTTGTATTGGCAAATTTACATAAAGTAAACCACTATGATAGTTTTTTAAGTACATATGATTTTGAAGGTAACCTCATAGATATACCTCTGCCAAAGGGAATAAAAAAGAGTAGAATTAGTGATTACTACTATAAATTGGCAAAAAGATATGAAAGCAAGGCTAAACATATCCATATAGAAAGAGATAATATTGAGAGTAAAATAGCTTTTTATGAGAATATAAAAGAGGCTTTAATTAATGCAAAAGAGCCTTGGGAGTTGGAGTTGCTTGTACCCAAAAAGGCTAATTTCAAAAAGAGAAAAGAGAAGTTAAGAGATGGGGAGTTGTATTGGATAGATGGCTATAAGGTGTATGTAGGTAGAAACAGCAAAGAGAATAAAAAACTACTTGAGATGGCAAGATCAAATGATATATGGATGCACACTAGAGGCATACCATCAAGCCATGTAATAATTCGTACAGATAAACAAAACTTGCCAGAATCACTACTAAAATCGGCCGCAAAACTTTGTGTTGATTTTTCTATAAAGCAACCAGGAAATTATGAAGTTGATTATACAAAAAGAAAATTTGTAAAGATTCAAGAGGGTTCTAGGGTTGAGTATGATAAATACAAGACAATTTCAGTACTAAAAGAGGGTATTGAGATTAGAGAAGATTGATTATAATATGTTGTTACTTTGAGAATTATCAAGTCAAACAAACAAAATAGTTGCTATTATTGCGATATTAATATTCTTAGGAGCCAAAAATTATGAGGGGTGTTACACTATCTGTTTTACTATTTATTGCTCTGTTTGCATCTGAAAACAATTCTACTTTAAGTGGTGAAAAACTCTTTAAGAGTTACTGTTGGGGTTGTCACCACCCAACTGCTGAAGCCTTTGGCCCATCATTTGCAACTATTGCTTCTAAAAGGAGTGAAGCAGAAATTATGGCTATGATTGCAACTCCTGCTAAGACATCAAAGCAATTAGGATATAAAAGAAACTCTATGCCATCATTTAGTGATTTATCAATAGATGAGATAAAAACTTTGGCTCAATATGTATTGCAGTTTAAAGATGCAAAAGAAAACTAACTATTAAAGGGTCTTTGTGTTTAGATTGAGTAATCTTATATCTTCGGTAGTAGAAGATAAAAAAGAGAGAGTATTAAACGGAAGTATTATTATTTGGAATTTTACTAACAGATGCAATTTAGCCTGTAAACACTGCTACAGTTATGCAGATCCAAACTCAACTGATTATCTATCGACAGAGTTTATACTCAACTCTATTGAGGAACTCAAAAAAGCCGGTATAAAGTTTGTAATATTTAGTGGAGGAGAACCACTCATTCGCAAAGATATATTTGAAATATCCCAAGCTATGAGAGATAATGGAATTATTACATATCTATCTACAAATGGACTTTATATAAATGAAAAGAATGTTGATAAAATCATAGAGGCATTTAATTATATAGGTATCAGTATTGATGGTATAGAAGAGGTTCATGATGAGTTTAGAGGACTCAAAGGGGCATATAGAGATAGTTTGAATGCTATAGCTTTGATTCAAAAGCATGGTGGCAATGCAGGAATTAGATTTACTATTACACAAAAGACAAAAGAGAGTTTTTATTCTATATTTGAATTAGCCGAAGAGATAGGTGTGGACAAGATATATATATCTCATCTTGTATATAGTGGAAGAGGACTTGATAATCTCAAAATAGATATAACTCCAAGCCAAAGAAAAGAGTTTGTAGAGTTTATTATAGATAAAGCATTTGAGTATTACACAAGTGGTAAAAATATAGATATAGTAACCGGTAATATGGAGATGGATGCAATAGTATTTTTGGAAAAATTTTCAAAACTCTATCCAGATAAAAAAGATGAGATGATAAAAAGACTCAAGAGCTGGGGTGGTAATAGTGCAGGAAGAAAGCTTGGTAATATTGATTGGATGGGCAATGTTAAACCAGATCCATTCTTTCCTATGGATATAGGTAATATGACCAAAGAGCCATTTAGCAAAATTTGGTTAAACAAAGAGAATAGACTCTTAAGCTTCCTTAGAGAATATCCCAGAGAGCTTGGGGGTTACTGTAGTGATTGTGGTGTGATAGATATATGTAATGGAGGCTCAAGAAGCAGAGCTTATGCAATATATGGAGATATAGCAGCTCAAGATCCCTCTTGCTATCTTAGTGAGACTCAAAGAAAGGGGTTATAATGGGTAAAGTCTATCTAACTGGTGCAGGACCTGGTGATATAGATTTGCTTACAGTCAAAGCACTAAGATTGATAAAACAGGCTGATGTAATAATATATGACAGGTTGGCAAACCCTCAAATCCTCAAAGAGGCAAAAGATGGATGTGAATTTATATATGTAGGCAAAGCAGACAGTCACCACACTCTACCCCAAGATGAGATAAATGAACTCATATATCAAGCTTCACAAAAGTATGATGTAGTAGTGAGATTAAAAGGGGGTGATCCTTTTGTATTTGGAAGAGGTGGAGAAGAGGGAATATATCTAAGACAAAGAGGTGTAGAGTTTGAATTTGTGCCAGGAGTTACATCTGCAATTGCTGTACCTGAATATGCCGGAATACCTGTAACTCACAGAGGTATTACTGTATCATTTAGGGTAGTAACAGGACATGAAGCAACCAAAGAGAAGTCTCAAATACCGTGGGAGAATTACAAAACAGATGATACCATCATATTTTTAATGGGACTCCACAGGCTCAAGTATATAGTAGAAAAACTTCTTGAGATAGGTAAACCAAAAGATTTTCCAATAGCAGTTATTAGCAGAGGTACATGGCCAGATGAACAGACTGTAATAGGTACCCTAGAGGATATTTATGAAAAAGCCAAAGATTTACCAACACCGGCTCTTATTGTAGTAGGCAAGGTTGTGGAGTTGCATAAAGAGTTGAGTTGGTTTGAGAAGAGAGCTTAGATATATTATGACATCCAAAGTTGATACTCACTCTCCAAAACAATATCAGCCTTTTATCAAATGGGTAGGTGGCAAAAGAGGACTTTTAGAGCAGATTTTACCACTCTTTCCAAGAGATTTTAACAGTTATTATGAGCCGTTTTTAGGTGGTGGAGCAGTATTTTTTGAACTATTCTCAAAAGGATTGCTAAATGGCAAGAGGGTAGTATTAAGCGATATAAACAAAGAGCTTGTAAATACCTACAATATTGTAAAGTCTGAACCATTGAATCTGATAAAGAGTCTCAAAGAGTACAAAAAGAGG
>JAMOSA010000017.1 GCA_027063325.1 Campylobacteraceae bacterium | reverse complement strand
CGGAGAGATGGAAGGAGGGTATGCCTCAAGTGCTGATGCACCAAAGATTGCATGTTTTGTAATAGAACATTTTCAACGCCAAAAGTGTCCAAAAGATATAGATTACAAAGATGCACAAATGTACTATACTAGTATATGCGGAGGGTGTCATGGCAATGATGCCAAAGGTATAAATGGAAATTTTCCAAATCTAAACAGAGTTCCTCTGCTTGGTATAAAAAAGAGAAAAAGCTATTTGTTACAGCAGTTGAAAATAGTGGAGAGATAGTTATGAAACAATTGATACTCAAAATATTATTTATATTGATATTTGGAAATACTCTCTTTGCAACCTCTTTTAGTGAATGTACTCATCTGTTGCAAAAGATTGGAATGGGTATAGATGAATTTTCTCTAAACAGATGTACAAAAGCACCAAACTATACCCAAAGTGTAAAGAGATTGGTAACTTATTCCAACAGATACAAAACAGCTTTACCCTTTTTGCAAAAATATTTTAATCTTGGTAAATCATACAGAGCTTTAAGTGCAACAGATAAGATAAAATTAAATAAAGAGAAGGGTAAATACAGATTTAGACTAAAAGAGTGGTGGATTGAGAGTATGCTAAGTAGTAAAGCACCGTTAAAAGAGGCTATGGTTCTTTTTTGGAGCAACCATTTTACTACAAAAATAGGTAAAATTCAGCAACCATATCTACTGTATAGACAAAATATGCTTTTTAGAGAGTATGCTTTGGGTAACTATAGAGAGTTTTTGCACAAAATCATACAAGATCCAGCAATGCTTATATTTTTGGACAATAGAGTCAATCGCAAAAAGCATCCCAATGAGAATTTTGCAAGAGAGATTTTAGAACTTTTTACTTTGGGGGTTGGTAATTATACCCAAAAAGATATAGTAGAGTTTTCCCGTGCATTAAGTGGATATGGATTGGATAGAAATATGACTAAATTCAAATTCTATAGAAAAAGACATGATAATGGTATAAAAAATTTTTTGGGTTACGAAGGAATGTTAAATGCACACCAGGCTATTGATATTATACTCCAAAAAAAAGCAGTCTCTGTATTTGTAGTAAAAAAACTGTGGAGATATTTTATATCTGATACACCATATATGCCAGAGGTAAACAGACTTGCCAAGATATTTAGAGATAGTAATTATAATATCTCTTCTGTTGTAGAAGCTATTTTTCTCTCTCCATACTTCAAAGACAAATCAAACAGTGCAACTATTGTAAAGAGTCCCATAGAGCTTATTGTAGGTACACTAAGAACATTGAAGTACAGAGGTTATCCACTGAAAAAAGCAGTTATCTTCTCCTCTATGATGGGACAAAATCCATTTAATCCGCCAAATGTAAGAGGGTGGGTAGGTGGCAAAGAGTGGCTTAACTCTCATACACTTATGGCAAGGCGTATATTTATTGATCAACTCTTTTTGAAAAATAGTATAAATAGTATTGACAACTCTTTGTTTCTATCTAGAGGTGGTTTAAATATTGACAAAGCTGTCAAGATACTATCTCCAATAGAGTTGAAAGTGGTACCCTTTGGCAATTTCAACAAGAGTTTAAAATCTGTTTTGATGCATCCTGCATATCAACTAAAGTGAGATAATAATGAAAAGAAGAGATTTTTTAAAATATGCAGTCACCCTCCCTGTACTTGGTTATACAAAAGATATAAGACCCAAAGGCAATTCTGTATTGGTAATGGTGGAATTAAGTGGTGGAAATGATGGATTAAATACTCTCATACCATACTCTGAACCACTATATTACAGCCTAAGACCCTCTATTGCCATACCCACAAAGGATATACTCAAGATTTCAAAAAGTGTCGGTTTGCACCCTTCATTAAAAGAGATGTTTGATATATACAATAAAGGTGAATTGGCAATAGTACAGGGGCTTGGTTATCCTCATCCCATACTATCCCATTTTCGATCTATTGAGATTTGGAACAGGGCAGAATCATATAATGACTATTTTCCAAATGGCTGGTTATCTACTCTTAGACCTTTTGGACACAATATAATAAAAGGTGTAGTAACCGGTGGTTCATTTGGACCTCTTGAGGGTATGATGGATACAATTATGCTAAATAGTATAGATAGATTTGTAAGTTGGGCAAGAGTAAGTGAAGGAAGAGTATATATGCAATCAAACAAGCCATTTATAGACAAAATTATATCCATAGACAGAGATATTCAAATGAGTGCCAAACTTTTAAAAGAGAATAGATTTAAAAACTCCAAACCAAAATATCCCTTTCCAAAAAGCCAAATAGGCAGAGAGTTTGAGATAGTATGGAAGATAGTGTGTGGAGATAGTGGTGTAAGTTACATCAAAGTTCTTCAAGGTGGTTATGATACCCATATCAACCAAAAGCCAATTCAAAAAAGATTGTTGAGTGATCTCTCAAAATCAATCTCAATACTGCGTAAAAATTTGATTTTATGTAGAAAGTGGAGTGATATTCTTGTAGCTACATACTCTGAATTTGGCAGAAGAGTTGAGCAAAATGCAAATGGAGGTACAGACCATGGAACTGCAAATGTCCATTTTGTAACAGGTGGCAGAGTTAAGGGAGGATTATATGGCAAGTACCCATCTTTAAAGCATTTGGATAAAAATGGCAATTTGATATATACAACAGATTTTAGGAGTTATTACAATACAATAGCCAAAGATTTTTTACACAGACACTCACACAGAGTAGCAAAATTTGAAAAACTTGGGTTTATAAAAAGTTAAGAGTCTATATCAACTTAGGCTTTTAAAAGCCAAAAGTTTTAAGTCTTTGGCTTTGATAGTTACTCTTTTTTACTCTTTTTTCCACAATCTATATCACCACTTTCACAATAACTCTTTTTGAGTATAAATATATATACAAAATCTTTGATAATCAATGCTCCACAATATAACCATAATAGATCCATTACCCAATATCTTGGGTAGTTTAGGTATGTTACTAGGAGTGGGTAGCCTATAATCATAGGCCATTTCAGATAATAAAAAAACAGTATTCCAGCTCCATATATCTCTCTTATTATGCGATTATCCAGCACTATTTACCCTTTATCCAGCTTTTAATTTTTTCAAAGGCATTCTCAAATGTACTTTTGTGTGGAGTACTCTCTATACCAAAGCTCTCTTGAAGTTTTTCTAACTGCTCTTTTTGCTCTTCTGTTAGTTTGCTTGGGAATATCATTTTGATTTGAGCTATCAAATCGCCTGTTCTTCTGCCATGTACATCTGGTACACCTTTGCCACGGAATACAAACTGCTCTTTATCTCTTGTACCTGGTTTTATATCCAGTTCAATTTCACCATCAAGTGCTGGTATTTTTATATTTGCACCCAAGATAAGCTGTGTAAAAAATACAGGCACTTCGATATACAGATTATTGCCATCTCTGACAAAATGCTCATCTTCATTCACATAAAAGAGTATATATAGATCTCCTCCTGACTTTCTCACTTTTTAAAAACCATTTTTTTAAACCCCTAAAATAGGGAGTTTGAAGAGTGTTATGAGATAAAATCTGGGTGTCCCAAATCTAAAATTGCTATAATTGTGTCATGTTTGTAAG
>JAMOSA010000016.1 GCA_027063325.1 Campylobacteraceae bacterium | reverse complement strand
GTGAGTATTAAAAAAATTCAGGCACACTAACTATATAAAAGTGTTGCCTGTTTCAGCTTTTTTTCATATAAAAATAGATATAATTATGCCGTTTTAAGGGCCCTTAGCTCAGCTGGGAGAGCGCTTCGCTGGCAGCGAAGAGGTCACCGGTTCGATCCCGGTAGGGTCCACCAACTGCTTATATATATATCCACAAACAAAATACTATTGATGATAAAATCAAGAGTACAAAAGCTACTTTATACCATATAGATAAAATTGATATAATCATATACCATATAAAAAATAGTTTATCTGTATATATTTCACTACTACTTGTTGGCATATCCAAAAGCTTTATTAATATATCATCAAATATATAACCATAACCAATAAAATGTAAAAAGAGTGATAATGGATAAAATATAATAAATACAATTGACAATATAGGAGAGAGGAGTTGAAAAGCAGATAAAGTACCAAATATCATATGTACAATAGGCATCATAAAAATATATGTAGAAAATGGCAAAACTATTGCTATCTTTATATTTGATACTCCAACAAAATACCTAAATACAACAAATATATAAAAGACTCCTGCTACAGAAAACCAAAATGATATGCTAAAGAACATTCTTGGTTCAAATGTAATCAAAAGCATCATAACAATAAAGAGTAACTCAAAACTTACAAGTTTTATACCCATCAGTAATAGACTCCAACCAATTAGCATCATAATATATGACCTCATCAAAGATGGTGGAGAACCAACAACATAGGTAAAAACTCCAAGCAATATAAGTGTTACTATTCCAATATCAAGCAAATCATATCTAAAAGGATAATATCTTTGTTGCAAGGGAGTATATACAGCTTTCAAAACAAAAAATACTACCGCCCACAACATACCTATATGGAATCCACTCAAAGCTACCAAATGGCTTATACCAAGCAGTGATACTCTATCTCTTATATATTTATTAGGAGGTATAGCCAAATAGATAGCTTGATAGAGTGAAGAGATATGCAAATTTGTATGCTCTTTGGCAACTGCTTGTGATAATATATCCTGTATGCTTGAACTCTTTTCATAAGAGACTATCTCAATATTTGTAAAAAATACTCTCATATATTTAAAGAAATTGAGATTTTGGGGTATATATATCTTTACCCATACCCTATAACCATTCAATTTCATATCTCCAAAATATCTGCCATAGAGTTGAAGTCCATTTAGTGTATCCAACTTTAACAGCTTAAAACCATTTTTGGGGACAGATGTAGATACAACAGCCTCTTCATACACAAAAGGCTTACTTGCAAACTCTAAATAGTCATAATAGTATATAGATAACCTCAAAGATATAACAAAAAAGAGAAGCAAATAAAACTTTATAGACTCTTTTTTATTCTCAAAGAGTGGTACTTCTATATCACCATATTTCAAAAAGAGTTACTCCAACAATCTATCTACTATCTCTTTGGCTGATTGCTGTATAGCTGTAAGATGCTCTTGTGATATAAAGCTCTCTGCATATATTTTATATATATCTTCTGTACCAGATGGTCTAATGGCTACCCAACCATTATCTGTAACAAGCTTCAAACCACCTATTGGTGCATCATTTCCAGAAGCATTTGTATATATATGTATAATCTTGTCTTCTGCTAGTTTATCTGCTGTAATATCTGCAGGAGATAAATTTTTGAGTCTGTTTTTCTGCTCCAAAGAAGCAGGTGCATCTACTCTTGCATAGTAAGCTTTCCCAAACTCTTCTTCAAATTCACTATATATTTGAGCAGGGTCTTTACCTGTTACAGCCTTTATCTCTGCTGATAAAAGAGTCATTATAATGCCATCTTTATCTGTACTCCATACACTACCATCAAATCTCAAAAAGCTGGCTCCTGCACTCTCTTCTCCACCAAAACCCAACCAACCCTCATACAATCCATCTACAAACCATTTAAACCCTACAGGTACTTCATACACCTCTTTACCTAACATATTGGCAACTTTGTCTATCATAGAGCTAGATACCAAAGTTTTACCAACTTTTAAATTACTACTCCAAGAGGAACGATACTTAAACAGATACCAAATAGCTACACTCAAAAAGTGATTTGGATTCATTAATCCTCCAACTGGTGTAACTATTCCATGTCTATCTGCATCTGTATCATTACCAAAAGCCAAATCATATCTATCTTTTAAATGAACCAAAGATGCCATAGCATATGAAGAAGAGCAATCCATCCTGATTTTACCATCGTGATCCAGTGTCATAAATGAAAATGTCGGATCTATTTTGGTATTGACAATATCAAGATTTAAATCATAATACTCTTTTATCTTTTTATATACACCCAAAGCAGAACCACCCAGTGGATCTACAGCTAGTTTGAGATTGGAAGATACGATTGCATCTATATCAACTATATCTTTCAGTGCTTTTACATATGGAGTTATAAAATCATACTCTTTTATATATTTAGAGTTAACAGCCTCTTCATATGGTAAAAATTTTACATCTTTTAAACCATTTTTGAGTATCTCATTGGCTCTGTTTTGAATAGTAGTTGTCACATCTGTATCTGCTGGTCCACCATTTGGCGGATTATACTTAAATCCACCATCACTGGGAGGATTATGAGAAGGTGTTATTACTATACCATCTGCTGTCAAGTTACTGCTTTTATTGTGTTCCAATACCGCAAAACTAACCAGTGGTGTTGGAGTAAACTCTTTGGATATACAAACATCTATACCATTTGCCACACATACAGATATGGCACTCATTTGAGCTGGTATTGACAGAGCATGTGAATCTATTCCTATATATATAGGTCCATTGTAACCTTGAGATTGTCTATATTCACATAAAGCCTGAGTAATTGCCAAGATATGATCTTGGTTAAAACTCTTTTTTGAAGCACTTCCCCTATGACCTGATGTACCAAAAGATACAATCTGGGTAGATTCATTTGGATTAGGAGTCAGCAAAAAATAATTGCTAACGAGCTTTGGAATATTTGTAATCATATCATCTGATATATGTTTTCCAGCCATAGGGTGTGCCATACTTTACCTCCAACTACTGTAATATTTTTGATATTTACCAAAGTATATCAAAGCAGTATATAATTTAGGGTAAAATAAGCTATAAAATATAAGGGAGTGCTGTGTATATATTTGCAGATCGCCTATACCAAAGAGATGAGATACATCTTGATGACTTAAAAAAGCAGATAGTATTTACTACCATAAATAATACTGAAATTTTAAACTGGCTAAAAAATCACAATTTTCCAGAGAGTTTTATAGAAGATATTACCAATGAAGATCAAAGTATAACATATGAAGAGAATGAAGATTTTAAACTAGCAATATTTAAATATTTTGTAGAAGATAGTGAAGATGAATTACTATATCATGCAAACAATGTTGTAATAATACTTGCAGATAACAAATTTATATTTTTATCAAGAGACAGAAATCAATACCTTAGCCAAAAAGTAGGCTAAAGCGAAGCTGTAGTAATCTTCCAGTTAGAATGATGAAAAAAAACTACAAGAAATAATAACCAAACTAACAGCAATTTTAGATAAAAACACCAAAA
>JAMOSA010000015.1 GCA_027063325.1 Campylobacteraceae bacterium | reverse complement strand
TGAACCCATAGTTACAGTAGTATCTGCAACAAAAGCAACAGGATATGCAATTCCATATCTATTTAATCCTGTTGGTATATCACAAGCTATTTTATATCCATCAAGAGTATTCATTTGATTTACAATCTTTTGGGTTTCACTGTCTAACTCCCTGTTGAGTCCTGCACCAAACAAGGCATCTACTACAATATCAGCCTCTTGTACTTCATCAATAATATCAATTTTCAACTTTACTGCTCTGTTATACTGCAACTTTGCAATATCAGATGAAAATTTCTCAAACAGTCCAAATGGCATACAGAGTTTGACTCTATACTCTTTATGCAAAAGTCTAGCAAGTACCACTCCATCGGCACCATTATTGCCCTGTCCTGCTACAATAAGTATTGAAGAGCCTTTTGAAAATTTGCTTTTGATAATATCAGCCATTCCTTCAGCTGCATGTTCCATCAGTATCTCTTCACTAAGTCCATACTCATCATAGCATCTTTTATCCATCTCTTTACAGCTTTGAAACAACTTTTGCATCATTTACTCCTCAACCTAAATCTTAGTATATATTATACACACTCCCAATATAATTCCTATGCAACATTTTGTACATTTTTTCTATTTTGTATCTTTGGCAGGAGCCAACCACCACTTAAAAGGTTTTGCTTTTGTAAATTTTTCGGAGACATCACCAGCATATATAGGAACACCCTCTAATTCAAGCTTTTTTGCACTCTTTAGGTTATAGGTTATTAAAGCCTATAAAGAGTTTTTTATTTTAATCATCTATATACCTTTTTTATATTTTTACAAATTATAGCATTATAGCAGATTTTGAAAATCTGTTTTTATCCATTTGTTTACTTTATCCAAGCTTTTTGCAACATGGATATATTTTGTGGTGTAGCATAAGGTTTTATATAGTTTAGTAGAATTGGTGCAAACTCTTTTACCATAGATGGATCCATACCCAAAGATTTAAATATCTTGTCAATACTGTTTTGATCAATCATACCAGAAGCCATACCAAGCAAAGGAGAAGCACTGCCTACAACAGACTCAAGACCAGGCACACTCTTTAGCAGATTTGTATAGTCACTCTTTGGCATAGATGAAGTGGCCAATCCCATCAGTGCGGCAGTTCCACCAACAGCCTGTTTTGAATCGATATTCAAACTTTTTGTCAAAGCAGAAACCAATTGATTATTTTGGGTATTTGTACTGCTGCTTACAATACTACTGACCTCTTTTACAATAGAGTCCATAAAACCGGCACTCAAGATAGTAAAACCAGCACCCAAAAACAAAGCATACTTTTTTATCATATAGATCTCCAAATATTAAATATGAGTATATTATACAAAAATAGAAAGATTATAAGTCGAAGTAGTATGGGCACAATGGCTGAGTGTGCCACCGATATAGATATTATAGAGCTTCTTGATCCTCTTCTCCGGTTCTGATTCTAATAGCTTTTTCAATATCATACACAAATATTTTACCATCACCTATTTTACCTGTGTGTGCTGCTTTTTTTATAGCTTCTATTGCACTCTCAAGATACTCATCAGCACTTACAACTATCTCTATTTTTACTTTGTGTATAAAATCTACAACATACTCAGCACCTCTGTAGAGTTCACTGTGTCCTTGCTGTCTTCCATATCCTTTTACCTCAGATACAGTCATACCCTCTATTCCAGCCTCAACTAGTGCCTCTTTTACATCATCAAGCTTGAATGGTTTGATGATAGCTTCAATTTTTTTCATTATTTTAACTCCTTTTGATTTGTTTTCAACTCTCTAATAGGTAGTGTAACCCTAATTTGTTGAATATAGTCTGAATTATAACACAATAGATAGACTGTTATAGAAAAGAAAATAGTCAAATATATCTATTATGTTGTTTGCGTACCCATCTCCAAAAGAGTCTATCAGGATTTACTCTCTCATCTATACTTTTATGCTCCAAAACAGCTTCACAAAGCCACTTTGCCATCAGTGGAGCCAATACAAAACCTCTTCCACCCAGACCATTTATTATATATATATCCTTGTGGTATATGGGTTCACATCTATATCCTTTCAGTATAGATGGATACTCTTTTAGCATACTTTGTGTATCTACTACTTTGCCTACTACAGGAAAAAAATCTCTACTTCCTGCTCTCATACCACAGTAGTATCTCAATGGCTTAATATCTTGATGAAGTATATCTATGGTTTTAGACTCAAGCTCTTTTAGCGGATTGCCATCACATACTATACATGGATTTTTTGATTTTATATGTGTTGCACCCATTTTAAATACTCTATTATCTTTTGTTGCTGAAATTGTAAACTTTTGATGTATTGTAGTTGGTATATCTTTTGTTGTAATATAATCACCCCTACTACCCCATAACCCTTTTATTCCCATATACTCCATAGGTAACAAATTATTTTGATAACCAGTAGCCAATATTACTCTTTTTGCCATTATACTTTTGCTACCCTCCAAAAGCCACATATCTCCAACTCTTTTTATACTATTTATATTTGATTGCAAAAATGGTATCCCTTTTGCAATAGCTCTACAAATATCAGGTGCATCACAATCTCCGGCATCTGGAAAAAAGAAACCTCTGTATGGTATATCAAATCCCATCTTTTGTATATCTTTATTGCTTAAATATTTGACTTTTTTATAGTTGTGTCTGGCATACTCATCAAATTTAATCAAATCTTTATCATCTCTTGGTACTCGTAAAATACCTGTTTGCCTAAAAAGATGAGAATAGTTCTCTTTGTAATATCTAAATGCATAATCAAATGCACTATTTGTAATATCTTGTAAATCACCACCTTTGCCAATTTTTGGTGCTACAAAAGCTCCAGCTGCTCCACTACCACCAGTAGCTGGATAACTACTTTTGTCTATGAGGATCAAATCCACTTTTTTGCTATACATCTCTTTGGCTACTGTTACACCTGCTACTCCTGCACCAATTACTGCTGTATCATATATTGATTTTGGCATCTAATCTCCTCGGATTTTGTAAATTATATAAAATATAAAAAAAGCTATACCAATTATACCTCTATTTCTATATTCAACTTTGCAATCTCTTATACCCTTTTGGCTAAAATTGATAATAAATATTTCTTTTGGAGGTAGGTAATGTTCAATATTTTTGGTGGCAGTGAGAGTGAGAGAGAGGCAAAAATACTATTTGGCTCAACTGAAGAGAGTAAAGAGGAGTTACAAGAGAGATTAAGTCCCTATGATGGAAAAGTGGTAAGCAAATATCCTCTTTGTAGTGAGAGTGATGCAAAAAGAGCTTTGGATATAGCCAAAGTTGCATCAAAAGCAGCTGCAAAATCTCCTCTTCATCAAAGGATAAACTGGCTCAAAGATGTAGCCAAAAGGCTAAGAGAATTGGAAGATGACTTTGCCAAGCTGATAGTAGATGAGATTGCAAAACCTATTCATTTTGCCCGTATAGAGGTACAACGGTGTGCAGAAACTCTGGAGTTGACTGCATCTGAACTTGTATCTTTTGGCGGTGAGACTATACCAACTGATGTAACACCAAGTGGAAGAGATGCCATGGCATACTACAAAAGAGTACCAGTTGGTGTAGCTGTA
>JAMOSA010000014.1 GCA_027063325.1 Campylobacteraceae bacterium | reverse complement strand
CAAAAATATCTTTTGAAGTGAGTGATACACAAAAAGATACAATAGAGCAGAGTATTACAAATATGTTTGAATCCTTAAGAGATGCTATTGTAATGTCCACAATAATTGTATTTATATTTTTGGCAAGTTTCAGACAAATTTTGGTAGTACTTGTAACCATACCTATTGTTTATGCTACAACAATTGCACAGATGTGGCTTGTAGGAATAGAATTTAATGTAGTAACCCTGACTGCTATAATACTTGCTCTTGGATTACTTTTAGATGATACTGTAGTTGTAATGGAGAATATCCAAAGGCACTACAAAGAGCTTGGTAAACCTATAAAACAGGCAGTATTGGAGGGTACAAGAGAGATAATGTTTGCAGATTTGAGTGGTACAATTACTACAATGGTAGCACTCTTTCCTATGCTATTTGTAGGTGGATATCCACAGACTGTATTTGCTCCTTTGGTAGGTACACTTCTACTTGCATTATTGGCTTCATATATAATATCTATTATTGCAGTACCTCTGCTTTCACTTCATATACTCTCTATTCAAAATAGATGGCTTATTAGAAGTGAAGAGATGTTTCACAAAATTATAGGCAAGGCAAATGATATAACACAAAGATTTTTTGCCACAATTGTTGATGCAATAACCTCTTCAAAATTTTTGGGATTTATCTCTGTGGTTATACTAATAGTACTTTTTGGAATATCAGCAAGAAAAGTTATGCCTCTTGTTGGTCAAGAGTTGATGCCTCCAATGGATACAGGTGCATTGAATATCAAAATTACAACAGATGCCAATTTGCCTATAGAATCGAGTGAAAAGTTAATGAGAAGAGTAAATGAAATAATATCAAAAGAGGAGAAACTCTTAAGAGTATCAGGTAGTATAGGTAGTGAAGCTGGGGTACTTAGTATAGGCAGTGGTAGTGGTATAGATCACTTGAAGATAGTTGCTACATATGTAGATAGATTTCATCGCCAAAAAGATATTTGGCAAATAGCAAGTAATCTAAGAGAAGAGATTATAAAGTTGCCTCATGTAAAATATTTGGATATTGCTCCATATGGTGCTACTGCAATGTCGAGTATCAGAGCAAACATTGATACACTAATAAGTAGTGATGATTATACAAAACTACCATCAGTTGCCAAGGATATACAAGAGGCTTTATCCAAAACAAAAGGTATTGTATCAACATCAGTCTCATGGGATATGGATAAGAGAGTTTATGATATTGTAATTGATGAATTAGAAGCTCTAAAGTACAAAATAAGCCGTGTAGATATTATAAATCAGATTCAATTGGCTCTAAGAGGGGCAGTAGTATCTACCTTTCCTAGAGTAAATAGTAAAGATTATTTAGTAAGAGCATGGTTGCCAAAAGAGGATATCCTTTCACAAGATAAGATTATGCAACTGTTGATTGATACACCAAAAGGCAAAGTACCACTTACACAGTTTGCTACTCTCTTGATACACAAAGAGCCTTCTCTTATTACTAGAGAGGGATTACAATATACAATAGAAGTATATGGCAATAGAGACAAAGCTGCAATTAGTCATATCATGGATAACTATAATCAACATCTAAAGTCTGTTAAAATTCCTCAAAATATAACAGTTTCTCAAATAGGTGATGAAGCACAGTTTAAAGCTTCAGCCAAGAGGATGATTGGTGCAATAGGAGTTGCTATTACACTTATATTTTTGACTCTTATTGTAATGTTTGGAAATATTAAAATTTCAGCTATGATACTCTTTTCTATTCCTCTTACTCTAATTGGAGCATCATGGACACTACTTGCTATGGGTTATCATGTATCAATGCCTGTTATGATGGGCTTTATACTGCTTTCTGGTATTATTGTGAATAATGCAATATTGTTGATTCACTTTGCAATAACAGAGATACAAAGAGGTATTGATAAAAAGAGTGCTATGCTTGAGGCTATCAAAATTAGGACAAGACCGGTTTTAATGACAGCTTTTGCAGTATCTGCTGGTATGTGGCCTGTTGCCAAAGGAGCTGCGATAGGATTGGAGAGACTTGCTCCTTTGGGGGCTGTGGCAATTGGTGGTTTGATAGTAGGTACATTTATGACTCTTGTATTTATTCCGGCTGTTTTTATCTGGAGTGTAAATGAAAACAGTATCAAAGAGAGTTCATGATAAAGGTAGGTACAGATATAGTATCTGTTGACAGGATTCAAAAATCCATCGACAGATTTGGCAATAGGTTTTTGACAAAATTTTTAAATCCTTTGGAGATACCTGTTGCTCCAAAGACAGCCTCTATTGCTGGACTTTGGGCATCAAAAGAGGCAATATCCAAAGCTTTGGGGTGTGGTATTGGTTCAAAACTTGGATTTTATGATATAACAATATACAAAGATAATTCAGGTGCTCCATATTTTGTATTGTCAGACAGAGCCAAAGAGAGATTTGATATAGTCTCCTCTTCTCTCTCAATAAGCCATGATGGAGGTTTTGCAATAGCTGTAGTTGTATTGGAGTTGAAAAATGCCTGATTTTTTGGGTATAGGAGTTCAAAAATCTGCTACTACATGGTTGCATTATCAGCTATACAAACATCCACAGATTTGGTTGCCTCCACGCAAAGAGTTACACTATTTTGATCGCTCCTTGGAGTACCCATCTCCAAGTTTTTTGGCAATGGATAGATTTGAAGATAGATTAAATAATAATGAATTTGTAAAAAAGATGCAAAAAGATCTCTCAAAAAAGAATAAAAGTATAGAAGAGAAAAAGTGGTACAGACTCTATTATCAATCTGATATTTCAGATAGTTGGTATGATTTACTATTTGATATGGCAAATGAAAAAGTAAGCGGAGAGATAACACCCTCATACTCTATACTAAAATATTCAGATATTCAAAAAATAAAAAAGCTCTATCCAAATCTAAAGATAATTCTAATACTAAGAAATCCGATAAAAAGAGCATGGTCACAATTACAATTTCACATAAGTAGAGGCAAATTAGATAATAATATGGATATAGAGCAAATAAGAGCATTTATATACTCCCAAAAGCAAATTAGCAGAGGAGATTATATATCTATACTCAATAGATGGTGTAGTATTTTTGGTAAGAGTATGTTTATAGGTTTTTATGATGAGATCTCTAACTCTCCTGTTGAGTTTTTAGATAGAGTTTTTGATTTTTTGGGAGTAGAGCAGATTGCTTCAAAACTGCAAGATACAGATATGGTTATAAACTCTACCAACTCTGAAAATATAGAGATACCATCTATTATATACAAAGAGCTTGTTACACTCTATCTGCCACAAATTGAACTTTTGGCAAGATATTATGAGTATCCAAAGATATGGTACAAAAGTATAGCTGACATTACTCACTAACTTAGGTATTTTATATTAGTAACATCTATTTATCTTTAACTCTTTAGGGTGGTATTATATTGTTTTTATCTTTTTTTACACTCAAAATACCTGCAATTACTATTAATGTACTACTTGTTATCTGATTGATTGTTGGAGTCTGATCCAAAAAGACCCATGCAAGAAGTATTGAAACTGACATTCCCCACCCAAATCTCCAAAAAAAAGAATAAAAGAAATCTGCTAAAATAGTATAAAAAAAGCCATGAA
>JAMOSA010000013.1 GCA_027063325.1 Campylobacteraceae bacterium | reverse complement strand
GGTCTTGGTACAGTAATACTTGAGGCTATGGCATCATCACTACCTATTGTTGTATATGATATAGCACCAATGAATCAATTAGTCAGTGATGGAGTAAATGGGTTTTGTGTACCATACAAAAGTATAGACAGATTAACCAAAAGAGTAGAAGAGCTTATAAATGATAATAACAAAAGAGTAAAATTTGCAAAAAATTCAAAAGAGTATGTATCCAAAAACTATAGATATGAAGTATTACAAGAGTCTATAAATAAGTTATTCAAGGAGTATAATGTCTGCACATAAACCAGTAGTCATATTAACATTTCACCACATTTCACCATATGAAGACTCTCTTACAGTCTCGCCTGAACTGTTTCGTGAAGTATTATTATATGTCAAAGAGAAATATAATATAATCTCTTATGGTCAATTTATAGATCACATCTTTAATGATATAAAATTACCCAAAAAGTCTGTACTTATTACCCTGGATGATGGATATTTGGATAACTATCTTTATGCTTTTCCGATACTAAAAGAGTTACATATACCAGCTGTAATATTTTTAATTACCGGTATGATAGAACATAACAACCACATAAGAACATCTTTACCAAACTTTATACCACACAAAGAGTTAGAGAGCAATTTGGTAAAAGAGATGTTTATAAATACAGCAGAGATGGATGTGATGCAAAGAAGCGGTAAAATATCATTCGACAGCCATACGGTAAACCATACAGATACAACATCTGTTGATGAAGAGAGTTTGAAAAAAGAGTTAAATGATTCATTGAACTTTATAAAATTTTATACACCAACCAGAGAGTATTACGGATTTTGCTGGCCAAAGGGCAAATTTGATGAAAAATCCATAAAGATACTAAATGAATCTCAATACTCATTTGCATTCTCAACTATAGATGGTGCATATAAAAAGGGGGATGATTTATATACAATCAGAAGGGTTGATATATCATCAAGAGGAGGAGATGACAAAAAGTATCTAAAAAGAGTTTATAGAAAATTATTTATCTACTCAAACCCTATTTTATCAAGATTATACAGCAACTTTAGAGAGTACAGAGTAAATAGGAAAAAACAATGAATAGATACAAAGATATAAAAGTACTCCATACAGAGTGGTCAGATGGTTGGGGTGGACAAGAGATTAGAATAATCAATGAGATGCTATCAGTCAAGAAAAAGGGTATCGATGTATATTTAGCCTGTAGAAAAGATGCCAAGATAGCCCAGAAAGCAAAAGAATACAATATACCTGTTTACTATCTGCCATTTAGAGGCAATACTGATATAAAAACACTTCTGCAACTTGTTAAAATCATAAAATCAAACAGTATAGATATAGTAAATACACACAGTGGAAAAGATACATGGGTAGGGGGATTATCAGCCAAAATAGCAGGAGCTAAATTTATACGAACCAGGCATTTGAGCAATCCTATAAATCCTTCTTATTTCAACTTTATAAACAAGATTGCAGATTATATCATAACTACAGGTGAGAGTATCAGAAAAGATATGATTCAAAACAATAATATAGATCCAAAAAAGATTATATCAATTCCAACAGGCATAAATATAAAACTGTTTAATCCTAATGAATATGATAAGAATAAAGCAAGAGAGTATTTTGGTATAGATAAAGATTCATTTGTTGTAGGTAATTTAGCTGTACTTAGAGGCTTCAAAAGACACAAAGACTTTATAGATATAGCAAAACAATTAATACCTAAATATCCAAATTTAAAATTTGTAATAGCAGGTGATGGTCCACAAATGAAAAATTTAAAGAATCAAATCCAAAAGAGTAACTTAACAGATAAAGTTATACTTCTTGGTCATATATATGAAACTCCAATGTTTTTAAAATCGCTTGATGCTTTTATGCTAACTTCAAACTCAGGAGAAGGAGTTCCACAATCTGTAATACAAGCTTTAATGATGAGTTTGCCAACAGTTGCTACTGATGTAGGAAGTGTCAATCAACTCTACAATGGAAATAACTTTATATTGACTCAACCAAATGATATAGACAAGATGGCAAAAGATTTGGAACAGATAATAATAGATAAACAATTAAGAAAACAACTTATCTCAAATGCCAGAGACTCTGTTATAGAGAGATACTCAATGGAGAGTATGAGAGATCAGATACTATCAGTATATGAAAGACTTTTAACAAAATGATAGATTATCCAAATTCAAATCTTTTTAAAAAGTTATCTAATATTATAGATGATTATATACAAAAACAAGATAGAGTATTTATTACAATTACAGGCAAAAGTGGTGCAGGTAAAAGTACACTTGGAAAATATATCAGAAAAAATGGTATATCAGATATAAAACCATCTCAAATTGCTGTAATTGATGATTCAGTTATGACTATAGACTATTTTGGTGGATTGATACGCAGAAAATATAAAAACAAAATAGATAAAAAAGATAATCTTAAACCATTTTTAAAAAAAATTGGAGATAAAAAGAGATTAATCTTTTATATAAATGTAACACCATCAAACAGAATAACTCAAACTGATATAATGGTATGGCTTGATATAGATAAACAGAGTCAAAAAGAGCGATTGACAAAAAGAATCAAAGATAAAACAAAAGTAGAAAAAGCTATGGATATAGAACCAAATATAGATAATATTTCATACAAAGAGTTTATAAGAGGTAGTTTATGATAAAAATTGGTCTGTTTTATGAAGATATGCCAAATAGAAATCCAAGTGAAAAGATATTTCACGAACTATTCAGCCAAATAGCCAATACAAAGACAATAGAAGGTAACAGATTAGGTAGTAGCAAATATCTAACTAGTTTTATAGATAATTGTGATATTGTAATCACTCACCACTATCCATATGTAATATATGACAAAACTGCACCAAAAAAGATAGATGATAGATACTTTCCTCCAAACTACAAAGAGATTATTAAACACCATCTAAAAATCATAAAAGCTATCAAAGATAGTCAAAAACCACATATTGTACTCTTTACACGCTCAGACTGGTACAGCCACTCACAAGCTTTTTGGGAATCTATTCCAAGTAATGCTTTTATCTTTGGTGGTTTCAAAAAAGGTACTCTAAACAACTCTGCAAAAGATGAATTTATCTTTGAAAAGTTTGGTAGAAATATTGAGCTTGGCAACAACTACTTTAGTGACAATCAAATATTACCCCTAAGGCATATTTTATATGATAATGAATTACACTTTTGCAACTCTTTTGACAACAAGATTTATGACATATCTATTTTGGGTGTCTTATACAACAGAAGAAAATCTCTATACAATACTCTACGGCATAATAAATCTATAAAGCTTTACAACCAAGCTCTTCTTCTTCGTCTTAGAAAAATTTTCAACAGGTTTGACAAACGCAAATATCAATTCAATCATAAAATCCTCTCTTATCTCTTTAAAAGAGCTTTATGTAAATCTTACATTAGTTATACTGATGGTAGTAAGCTTGATATGTTTGTCAGAAAGTATCTTGAAATCCCCTCTTGCAAATCTCTTCTTTATTGTGACCCTTTTTTAGATATGGAAAATTACGGTTTTATTGATGGCGTAAATTATATCAAAAGAGACCCTCTACACACTCAAGAACAGATTCTATCTTTAC
>JAMOSA010000012.1 GCA_027063325.1 Campylobacteraceae bacterium | reverse complement strand
TCACTGTATTCAAATTTGTATCCTATACCTCTGATATTTTGTATTGAGTTTGGAAAGAGTTTTTTAATGCGTGTTATATATACCCTGATAGCCCCGTCACTGGCTGTCTCTTCATTGTGCCAAAGTTTTTGTTTTATCTCATCAAGTGTTACTGTTTTGCCTGAATTTTGTATAAGTAACTCTAAAAGATCATATATCTTTCTACCCAAAAAGAGAGGTTTATCATCTTTGTACAACTCTTTTGACTCTTTGTCTAGTCTGTATGCTCCTATTACAATATCACTGTTGTGAATACTTCGTCTAAGTACAGCTTTGACTCTGGCTAACAATTCATCTATATCAACCGGTTTTTTTATATAATCATCAGCACCATTGTCAAAACCCTCTATAATAGACTCTTTGTCCTCCCTTGATGTTAGAAATATTGTAGGTGTGTTATCTCCTCTTGCTCTTAGTTCTTTGAGTAGTGATATACCGTCTTTGAAGGGTAAGTTTATATCTATTAGATACAAATTGGCTTTAAACTCCTCTTCAAGCAGAGTTTGAGGCTCTAACAGAGTGGTTACTCTGTATCCTGCCTCTTCTAGTATATCTGTAACAGTATCACCAAATAGCTTGTCATCTTCTATAATAACTATTGATAATTGACTGGTTTGCATATTAACCTACATTAACATTCCACCGTTTACTTTGAGTGTTTCACCTGTAATAAAAGAGGCATTATCACTCAAAAGAAATGCAACAGCATCAGCTACTTCAGATGGTTCTCCAAATCTACCAAGAGGGATACGGGATATAAATGACTCTTTTATATCATCTTTTAGTGTATCAGTCATCTCGGTTGCAATAAAACCTGGTGTAATTGAGTTGTATCTGATACCTCTGTTTGCTCCCTCTATTGCAAAACTCTTTGTCATAGCTATCATACCACCTTTACTAGCAGAGTAGTTTGTCTGCCCACCATTACCTGTTTCACCTACAATACTTGATATATTTACTACTGAACCAAATCTCTTTTTGCTCATAACCTTTAGTGCTTCACGGCAGCCTATAAAAGCTGATTTCAAGTTGGCATCAATTACAGCCATAAACTCTTCACTCTTCATTCTGATTGCAAGTTTGTCTTTGGTAATTCCTGCATTATTTACAAGATAACTTAGTGTTCCGTCAGTTGAGACTATATGTTTAATAGCATCTACAAATGCCCCTTCATCACTTACATCAAATCCTATAACTTCAGCTTTGCCACCATCATTAATTATCTGGTTTGCCACATCTTTGGCTTCTGCTTTGCCACTTCTGTAGTTTATCCATACCTTTAAACCTCTTTTTGCAAGAGATTTTGCAATCTCAGCTCCGATTCCTCTGCTTGAGCCTGTAACCAATACATTTGAACCACTAAATTTCATATATACTCCTTTGTCTTTTTATTCTCTTGTATCAAGATACTTTTTGATACCCTCTGTAACTCTGTTTAATTCGGCATTATACTCTTCTATAAACTTTGGAAGCAGATCTGTTTTGTTGTATAAAAAGAGTTTGTATATCTCATTGGCAAGTCTTTGTAACTTGTCTGCTCCAATAGAACCAGCAAGTCCCATAATATCAAGGCTTAATTGTTTGAGCTGAACATATCTTTGCTCTTTTTGTAACTTT
>JAMOSA010000011.1 GCA_027063325.1 Campylobacteraceae bacterium | reverse complement strand
AATAGACATCTAAAAATTCTGATAATATTTCTCTGTACAGCAGAGGATTATTATTACTGTGCTCTAACCCTTCTCTAATATCAATACCCTCAATTGAAGCTATTTCAAAGTGTGGAGTCTCTTCACCACTGGATACCCTTTTGCCTATAAATGTTGCAAATACAGTATATAGTCTGCCTACATTTATAGGTTTTGGCAAATATGCATTCATTCCACAGCTTCTCATCTTTTGTATCTCATTTTCTAGTACCAAAGCAGTCAGAGCAACTATTGGCAAAGTTGTGGCACCGTCAATCTCTCTTATATTTTCGGTTGCGGTATATCCATCCATTACAGGCATATTTATATCCATCAGTATCAAATCAAAACTGCTTGGACCTCTCTCTTTGACTATATCAACAGCCTCTTGTCCGTTTGAAGCTGTTGTTATCTCCATCTGGGAGTATTGTAAGAGTTTTAGTAAAACTTTGGTATTGACTTCATTATCCTCTACCACAAGCAGTTTTCCGCCTGAGAAGTCTTGAAAACTCTCAAGATTTACATTTGGAGTCTCCTCTACCTTTTCGATAAACTCTCTGTTTGTATCTATCTCATACTCTTCATTCTCAACCTCTGGAAAGAGTGCATGATAGAGTTGTTTTATGAGTATAAATACCCTCTCTTGATTTAGCGGTTTTGCTACTCTTTTATCAAATACATTCTCCCATTTGACTCTGACTTCTGGATCAAATACTCTGTATAATCCTACTATTTTTACATCTCTGCTTTGTCTTAGTTTGGAGAGCATTTGGGCAATTGAGTCATCCATCAGTGTCTCATCAATCAATATTATATCAAAGCTTCCCAAATCAGGTCTGACTGCTTTGAATCTCTCATATGTATCTACTGTAACTTTATGCTTGAAGTATGCAAACATCTTCTCTAGTGCCAATGAAGCAGACATACTTTTATTTACTATATATACACTCTTTTGTGTAAGCGACTTGTGAGGCAGTCTGTATTTTCTTCTCTCTTCTTTTTCAGATTCTCTAATAGGTATTGCTACATCAAAAAGACAACTTCCATCTCCTGGCAACTCTATTGATATATCCCCACCCATCAATCTGACAAGCTCATATGCTACAAAGAGTTCAAGTCTTTTGTACTCTCCATTTTCTTTGTCAAACTTTGGTATAAAGCACTCATCTTCTGTAATCTGCTCTGCTACCACATTGCCATTATTGTATATTCTTATTCTAAGCTCTGTTGCATCTGTAAAACTCTTTTGTGCATAAGCTTCCAGTACAACTTCACCGTTTCTTGTATGACTCATCTCATAATCAAGCAGATTTCTCAAAATCTCTGCAATATGTACAAAATCTGCTACAACATATTTTGGCAAATTTCTGTCAACATCAAATACAAGCTCAATAGGATGATTCCTGAATCTACCCATCAGTGAACCTACAACTTCATCTAAAAGGCTGTTTAGATTGAATGGTTTGTACTCAATCTCTACCTTTCTGGCTTTGATTTTTAAAAATCCCAAAAGGTTATTTGTCGTATCAAGTATTCTGTTTTCAGTTCTTACAACCTCTTTTAGTTCATCACTAAGCTCTGTTACATTTGATTCTGAGATTGCCTGTTTGGTATTTTTGACAACATCTCGACTCATACTGTATATATTTTCACCAAGTTCGGTAAAGAGTTCATGTTGTTTTTTCTCCATCTCCTCTTGTTTTTTACGCATTCTCTCGTAATCTTCAATAATTTTTCTTGTTTTTATGGATGATACATACAACGACAGTACAGCTATAAATGCCAGTGCAAACAGTGCAAACCATACTGTATTGTCTTCATCTCCTATATAATTATCCAGTATGGTTGGCATACTGCTTTTGTGTTCTGGTTTGACAACTGTTTTAGGCTGGGCAGTGGTAGCTGTAATACCCTGTGGAGAATTTATTATATTTGCAGCAGGAAATCTCTTTTTTAGATTAAAATAGTCTGAAGCAAGTTTCATAT
>JAMOSA010000010.1 GCA_027063325.1 Campylobacteraceae bacterium | reverse complement strand
CTGGCTATCTCAAGCTCCTCTTCTCTTGTGTTGTAACCAACTACAACTTTCATCATAAATCTATCAAGCTGAGCTTCTGGCAATTCATAAGCTCCCTCTTGCTCTACTGGGTTTTGGGTAGCCATTACCAAAAATGGTAAATCTATATGAAAAGTATCATCACCTATTGTTACTTGTCTCTCTTGCATAACTTCAAGCAAAGCAGATTGTACTTTAGCCGGAGCTCTATTTATCTCATCTGCTAAAAGCAAGTTTGTAAACACAGGACCTTTTTTGATTTTGAAGCTATTGGTTGTAGGATCATAAATCTCTGTACCTATAATATCACTTGGCAAAAGATCAGGTGTAAACTGTACCCTCTTGAAATCAAGTCCCAAACATTTTGCCAATGCATTTACTGTAGTTGTCTTTGCAAGTCCTGGAACTCCCTCTAATAGTATATGACCTTTGGTCAAAAGCCCTGCCAAAAGAGCCTCTATCATCTTCTCTTGACCTACTACTACCTTGTGTACCTCTTGTTTAATCATATCTATTGTATGCACTATCTCTCCTTTATAGACCTATTCGATATCACTCTACTTTAGATAAGTTTACTTCTGTATATCAAGTAAACTAATCCAAAATTTAAGTTAATATTTGCTAATTTCAAAAATGAGTATAGTTGAGGGAGTTTAACTAAAGGTTAATCTTAAAGTTTTTTAATTTTGGCTATCTCATCACGCAATCTTGCAGCCTCTTCAAACTCTAACTCTTTTGCTGCTTTTAACATTCTAGCTTTTAACTCAGCTATTATCTTTTTGCGTTCTGAGGGAGGAAGTTTTTCTATCTTTTTTGCTTTTGTTGCTCTATTGTACAATTCACCATTTTCTGATAGTTTCAAATTGGTATCAAGCTCTCTTATGGTTGTTTTTGGTGTAATATTATGCTCTTTGTTATATGCTATCTGCTTTTCTCTTCTGCTTTGGGTTGTATCTATACAATTTTGCATAGATTTTGTTATATTTTTGGCATACATCAAAACTTTACCATTTGCATTTCTTGCTGCTCTTCCTGCTGTTTGAATAAGAGCAGTCTCAGAGCGTAAAAATCCCTCTTTGTCTGCATCAAGTATGGCAACCAATGAAACTTCTGGCAAGTCAAGCCCCTCTCTAAGAAGGTTGATTCCAATAAGTACATCAAATTCACCAACTCTTAATGCTCTAATAATTTGATTTCTCTCAATAGCATCCAAATCCGAATGCATATAAGCTACTTTTATATCCAAATCTTTATAGTATTTTGTAAGCTCTTGAGCCATCTTTTTGGTAAGTACAGTAACCAATACTCTCTCACCTCTTGATACAACACTTTTGATTTGATCATATAGATGTTCAACCTGATTTTGACTATCAACTACCTCTATTAGAGGGTCTAACAATCCAGTTGGTCTTACAACCTGCTGGGCTACTACAGCAGAATTTTCAATCTCCCACTCTCCAGGAGTTGCTGATACAAACAGATAGTAAGGAGCTTTATCGATATACTCTTCAAACTTCAAAGGTCTATTATCCAAAGCACTTGGTAATCTAAATCCATACTCTACAAGTATCTCTTTGCGACTTCTATCACCTGCATACATACCTCTAAATTGTGGCAAACTTACATGAGATTCATCTACAATAACCAAATAATCTTTTCCAATAGCTTCAAAGTAATCAAGAAGCGAGTATGGTGTATCTCCTGGTGCTTTACCTGTAAGATGGCGTGAGTAATTCTCTACACCTTTACAACTGCCAGTAGTCTCTAACATCTCCAAATCAAACTCTGTTCGTTGTTTTAGCCTATTGTACTCTACCATTCTATTTTGCTCTTTATAGAAATTTAATCTCTCTTCAAGCTCCTCTTCTATACTTTTAATTGCTTTTGCCAATCTATCTTTGGAGACTATAAATTGATTTGCAGAATATATTGTAATACTATTCAGTGATGCAATTTTTTTATTTGTAAGGGTATCAAAGCTATATATATCAGTAACTTCATCACCAAAAAATTCAATTCTGTATGCCAACTCTTCACTATATGCTGGGTATATATCTATAACTTCTCCATTTACTCTAAAGTTACCTCTGTCAAAAAAGTTATCATCTCTTTTATAACCCATATCTACAAACTTCATGAGCAACTCTTTTTGGTTATATTCACAATCAATATCTATCCTCTGGACTATACTTTTATAATCCTGTGGACTACCCAAACCGTAATTGGCTGATACAGAAGCAACTACAATAACATCATCATAACTCAAGAGTGAAGCTGTGGCACTAAGCCTTAATCTCTCCAACTCTTGATTTATAGAGCTATCTTTTTCTATAAAAAGATCTTGTCTTGGAATATAAGCTTCTGGTTGATAATAGTCATAATAACTTATAAAGTACTCTACATGGTTATTTGGAAAAAAGGATTTAAATTCACTGTAAAGTTGAGCTGCCAAGGTCTTATTGTGTGTCATAATAAGAGTTGGCATCTGAAGCTCTTCAATGATTTTTGCCATTGAAAATGTCTTTCCTGAACCTGTAACTCCGAGCATTGTTTGGTATCTATTGCCATTTTTAACTGAAGAGCTAAGCAGTGCAATAGCTTCTGGCTGATCACCTGAGGGACTATAGGGACTCTTGAGTTTAAAAGGTAACATTATGTTTACTCCTTTTAATTTTTTATACTTATCATTCACACATAATCATATCTACGATATTATATCGCATTAACAAGTTGGCTCTAAAAGGAGATTGTAATGTCAGCCTTAGATAGATTGAAAGCAAAAGTAGATTCACTCAAAAGCAGTTATGAAAAGATTATCAAAGAGAATCAAAAATTAAAAGAGGAAGTTGACAAACTCAAAAGAAGCGGTGCTTCACTGGAGTTGCAAAACAAAATAGATGAGCTTCAAAAGGAGCTACAGCAAAAAGATGCTATTATAGAGAAACTAAATCAAGAGTTAGAAGAAAAAGATGCTGAAATTGAGGCTATTATAGCTAATGTTGAAGCACTTTTAGAGTAGGAGTTATAGATGAAAGAGGTTGCAGTTACCATAAATGGCACCAGATACAAAGCTAAAAAGCTAGATGATTCATTTGCAAATTTTGTATTGGATAATCTACATGAAGCTGGAATATCATTTGAAAGAGACAATTCTCCTGAGCAGATATTTGCAGCATATCTAAGACTTGCTGGTAAAGTACATAATCTTGAACAAGAGTTAGATGATATTATAAAAGAGATAGAATCATAAAAGCTATTCAACCGCAAGTTGGCGGTTGATATAGATTAGTTAATTACTACTGTATCGATATTGTCAATACTTCTATACAAGAAGTTATGACACTCTTCATCCTCTTTTCTTGTATCTGTCCAAGCTTTGAGTTTTAACTCTTCAAAACCATCTCCAAATCTCTCTTTAATCTCATTTACAACCCTCTCGGCTGTCAATCTACTCTCAGCCTCTGGAGTATTTGGAAGTAATAACAAGAAACTACTCTCACTATAGCGACAAACAACATCACTCCTTCTTGTAGTATCCTTAAAAGTCTCTCCAAGTCTTTTAAGAAGATCTGCTCTGTATGATCTATTTAGCTTTTTATTATTAAATATCTCTACTTCTATATATATCATAGATAGTGGATGTTTTGTACGGTCAGCT
>JAMOSA010000009.1 GCA_027063325.1 Campylobacteraceae bacterium | reverse complement strand
AAAAGTACAAATCAAAATATGGATATAATTGCTACTCTTACAAAAGATAGTGATCCAAATAAAAAATTTACAAATTGTGACTTTGCAATATTTCCAAAAGATGCAGAAAAATTCAACCATACATATAGAGCTACCTTTAAATATGAAGATGATACCGGGGTACATACTATAAACTGGAAGTTTAATATAGTACCACCAACAGATGATACAGATGCCATATTAGAAATTGAACCAGATAAAAATAGTTATCAATTCAATATCGATTCAAACAAAGAGTACTATATATACTTTGAACCAAACAAAGAGTATCCATCAATTTCAAACATCTCATACAGTTACAATATAGATAAATCAGAATTTGAAATATCATACTATGATCCAAATATACTACTTCTAAAAACAACCTCTAAAAATGGAGGATATATAACTCTTAGAGCAAACGGCAAAGAGATAAGATTTGATATAAAATAGATACTATACAAATAGAGTATTTAACTCTCCCCCTTGGGGGTATTACTCTTTACATTTGGTAAATGCTCTATCGGCTTGGGCTTGGGTATTATACTGACCGTAACTTTGCAAATTATATCTTTTGCACTCAAAAGGTACCTTTTGGCATCCGTAATATTTTCCTCTTTTACTGTCTTTGTGAGCATAGCATACAAATAGATCTTGAAGCTCTTTTGGACACGATACAATATTGCCTTTTATATCAAACTCTTTTGATTTTAGTAGTATATAACTATCTAAATCATTATAATCTGTAAACTCTGCTTTGAAACTACTGATAGTATAATTTTTGTCAAAAAATACATCTGTAGTATCTTTGTTGCAACTTGGTTTACACTGGTAAGCATCATTATATTTTTTACAATATACACTACTCTTTAGATATACTATATTATCAATTTTTGTATAGAGTCTAGGTTGTGTATTGTAGTAGTCAGCCAATTTGTCATCTACTATAAAGTTGTGTGAAAATCTTATTATGATATTTTGAAGTTTTGAGAGTTTGGTTTGATTATGCTCCAAAACCTTTAATGCTTCAAATCTATCAACATCATAACTATAACAACTATAATTTGATGAAAACAAAGATAGAGTAAATATAGATATTAATAATATACTTCTCATAAACAGTTCCTTGATTGTGGAATAAAATACTCAAAGTATATTACTAAAAAAGGTTTAATGAAGCTCTACGAAGTAGTTTGCAGTACCAAAAGTGTACTGCAAAATATAATTAGTTTCTAATACCCAAATCTGCTTTGATTTTATTGAATCTCTCAATATCAATCTTTTTAAGGTATCTCATAAGTCTTCTTCTTTGACCAACTAGTTTTAGTAGTCCAAGTCTTGAAGAGTGATCTTTTTTGTTTATCTTAAGATGCTCAGTCAGATACTTTATTCTTTCGGTTAAAAGTGCTATTTGAACCTCTGGAGAACCTGTATCATTCTCGTTTCTTGCATATTTAGCGATGATCTCTTGTTTCTTCGCCGAATCCAAAGCCATGGTGACCTCCTGATTGGTATAAATTTGAGTTGAAATAATACCCTAATAAACTGATATTAAAGTAATTATCAAAGAAAAATTTACAACTTTTTATAGAATTTATGCAGTTTTGCCAAAGATGAAGCTATAGGAGTATTTTTTGGATGTAAAAAGCATCTGCCTATATCTGAATCTTTTGCCGCTTTTATATCGCTTTTTTTATCTCCTATCATAATAGAGTTTTCTCTATCTATACTCCACCTCTTTATGGCATCTTCAAACATACCGTTTTTGGGTTTGCGACAACTACAATTCTCTTCTGGAGTATGTGGACAAAAATAAATCTGCTCTCTATCTATATAAATTCCATCTCTTTTAAATTCACTGAGCATATACTCTGTAATCTTTTCAAAATCTTCTATGCTGTAATAGCCTCTTCCTATACCTGACTGATTGGTTACAACAATTGGCAAATAACCGTTGCAAATAGCATCTTTTATCAAATCTTTTATCCCATCTACAAAACAGAATTTATCTATCTCATAGAGATAACCTGTATCTATATTTATGACTCCATCTCTATCTAAAAAAAGAGCCTTGTTCATAATCTCTTTTCCCACTCCAAAGCACTTTTACACAAAAATTCTATATTGTCATATTTTGGATTCCACCCCATTTTGGATACAATTTTACTGTTGTTTGATATCAATACAGCAGGATCTCCTGCCCTTTTGGGAGCTTTTTTTACCATAAAATCTACTCCACTTACCTTTTTCATTGTATCAATTACCTCTTTTACACTCAATCCGTGACCATATCCGACATTAAATACTTCACTATCTTCACACTCATAGCCAATTGCTTTTATATGTGCATCTGCCAAATCATCTATATGAATATAATCTCTGATACATGTACCATCTGGGGTATTATAATCTTCTCCAAAAATATACATAAAATCTCTTTTGCCAAGTGCAGTTTGAGCTGCTATTTTGATAAGATGTGTTGCATTGGGATAACTCTGCCCGATACGAGGATTAATCTCATCTAGTGTTCTAGCTCCATTCATATCTGCTCCTGCTACATTGAAGTATCTCAGTATTACAGCAGAAAAACCTGCTGATACCCTGGCAGTATCTATCAATACTCTCTCACTCATCAGTTTGCTCATACCATAAGGATTGATAGGATCAGTAGTTGTATTCTCATCTACTGGTACACTCTTTGGTTCTCCATATACAGCCGCAGTTGAAGAGAATATAAATCTCTTTATACCACTTCTGTTTGCCAAATCAATAAGGTTTATACTGTTTAGAGTATTGTTTTTATAATACTTTAGAGGATCTCTTACACTCTCTGGTACCTCTATACTTGCTGCAAAATGCAAAACTATACTGTAACCATTTGCCAAAATCTCTTTGACTTTATCAAAATCACCCAAATCTGTATTGTAAAACTCTATCTTGGTATCATACTCTATGGCTATCTCTTTTAGTGTCTCTATCCTCTTTTTTGAACCTGTAGTAAGATTATCCACTATTGATATATCTTTGTAACCACTCTCAATCAATCTCTTTACAACATGACTGCCAATATAACCAGCACCTCCGGTTACCAATACTCTATTCATCAAAACTCCATAATATTAAGTTATATATTATCTACACTTAGAAGTATAATTTGCTATATAGTTGTCAAGTTCATTAGATGGCATTGGATAGCCATAAAAATATCCCTGTATATCATCACAATTGTTATCTTTTAGAAATTGTGCCTGTTCAACACTCTCTACACCTTCGGCAATTACATTCATACCAAATATGTGACCAATATGTATAATGGCATCTACAATAGATTTTGCATCTTCATTAAACTCCAAATCCTGTATAAAACTCTTATCAATTTTAAGTGAATCTGCCGGAAACTGTTTGAGATAACTCAGTGATGAGTATCCGGTACCAAAATCATCTATACTTATAAGTACTCCGAGTCTCTTTAATCTTTGCATTATATGAATACTGCGATTGATATTACTCATCAGTATTGATTCAGTAAGTTCCAACTCCAACTTATAAGGAGGTATTGAGTATTTGCCTATCAGATTCTCAACATATTTTACAAAGTGTGTATCCTCAAACTGCAAAGCAGATATATTTGCAGCTATTTTGTATCTGTATTTAAACTCTTTTATCTGTTTACACACCTCTTCAAGT
>JAMOSA010000008.1 GCA_027063325.1 Campylobacteraceae bacterium | reverse complement strand
ATATCCAAAGCCAAAGAGTATATCTACAGGGTTTGTGCCAATCCAAAAATTAAAATAGACAAGAGATTATTTAATCACAAACTATACTTATTTCAAAGAAGACACAAATCTATTATATGCTATCCATACCCATTTCAAAAGGGTGTACCAACCAAATATGTACATGAAGTACCAGATCCAATAAGCAGTGGATACAAAGCTGGTTATCCAGTTACAGTAGAGTTAAACCCAGCATATTACAGCATTGCAAAGATAAAGAGATTTAGATTGTATGATAGCAGTGGCAAAAGAGTAGCATCTTTTGTAATTACATCCTCAAATGACAGACACCATAAACTGCATTCAAATGTATTTGCTCTGATCCCAAAAAAGAGATTGAAACCAAACAGTGTTTATATGGTAGATTTTGTTGCAAATGATGGATATAAGAATATATCAAAGAGGTGGCAGTTTAAGACAGGCAGATATTAGCTGATTTTGTGCTTTATATTATTTTTTGGATTAAAAGATTTTAAAGTACATAATAATTGCATAGTATGTAATTCAAAACATAGGAATAATTGGATAGTATAGAATCAAAGAACCAATATTCAGGAGAGAGTTATGAGAATAAAATTCGTAGGTGCCAAGCCTATTGTATCGCACCATGGAGTAGGTTTTGATCAGAGTAAACCAGACAGATATACATTTTTGAGTCCTGCACTTCATATACTAGAGACTATAGAGTCTGGTACAGTCAAAGATGATGGTAGTGTTGATATCAGAGAGGTTGATGTTGCTGAATATTCCAGTAAAAAACTGCTTGAATTACTGCACAAATATTGTGAAGATATAGAAGAGGCAACAAAAGAGAATGAAGCTAAAACAAAAGTTTTGATAGATGAATTGATTGAGAGCGTAAAAAACAAAGATAACTTGACAGCAGATGACAAAAGAGCATATCTGGGCAATATAGATATAATGAAAGATTACTATTTGCAGTATATTACCAATGATTTGGCATATAAATGTGTATTGGACAAATTGGCAAATCAGTTATTTAAAAAGCATATTTCCAAGATTATATTTCCTCTGAGTGCAAACCTGGGACTCAGTCTGTCTCATCTTGAACTGCTTCTTAGAGATCACAAACCGCCTCTTGATGCCAAAATCACTATAGACAGAAGTGATTTGGAGCCTTATGGTATCTTTACGACCGGACTACAACACCATTCATAAAAAAAACAAGGAGAAGCAGTAATGGCAATAAATTTGAATCAGGTAGATGAAAAGAAGTTACACAAAGCAAAAGAGTATATAGCATCTCTTAGAAATCCAAACTGTGCAGAAGATGATGTATTTTTCCAGGCAATGGAGGAGGTACTGTTATCTATTGCACCTTTGTATCTGTCAGATCATAAATATTCAGAAAACTCTATAGTACAAAGACTTATAAAGCCAGATAGAATTATAAAATTCAAAGTAGAGTGGTTGGATAGAAACAATAAAATACAGGTAAATACTGGCTATAGAGTGCAATTTAACAATGCACTTGGAGCATATAAAGGTGGTTTGAGATTTCATCCGAGTGTAAATGAGGGAGTACTGAAATTTTTGGGATTTGAACAGATACTCAAAAATGCACTTACCGGTCTGCCTCTTGGTGGAGGTAAAGGGGGGAGTGACTTTGATCCAAAAGGCAAAACAGATTTTGAAGTTATGAGTTTCTGTTCTGCTTTTATGAGAGAGTTGCACAAATATATAGGTCCTAGAATGGATGTACCAGCAGGTGATATTGGAGTAGGTGCCAGAGAGATTGGATATTTGTATGGTGAATACAAAAAGATTACATCTCAATATGAGGGTGTACTTACTGGTAAACCATTCTTTTTTGGCGGTTCACTTATGAGACCTCAAGCTACCGGATATGGAGTAATATATCTAACTGAAAAGATGCTTGAACTTGAGGGTAAAGATTCACTTGAGGGTAAAATATGTACAGTAAGCGGTTCTGGTAATGTAGCACTTCATGCAATCGAGAAACTTTATCATATAGGTGCAATTCCTGTAACATGCTCAGATTCAAAAGGTGCAATTTATGATCCAAGAGGAGTAGATTTGGACCTACTCAAAGAGCTTAAGCTTGAAAAAAGAGCATCTCTTGAGGAGTATAGCAAATTCCACAAAGAGGCACAATATATACCAGTGTCAAAATACCCCAAAGGTGGTCATGCTGTATGGCATATAGAGTGTTATGCGGCTTTCCCTTGTGCTACACAAAATGAACTTACAGAAGTAGATGCAAAAGCTTTGATAAAAAATGGATGTATCAGTGTGAGTGAGGGGGCAAATATGCCATCAACCCCAGAGGCAATAAGTGCTATTCAAGGAGCCGGATTGTGTTTTGCTCCTGCAAAAGCCGCAAATGCCGGTGGTGTGGCTGTAAGCGGATTTGAGATGAGTCAAAATGCACAGATGATAAGATGGACATTTGACAAGGTTGAAGAGGAGTTGAAAAATACTATGGTTCATATATGTACAGATATAGCCCAAACTGCACATGATTATGGAGTGCCAGGAAATTATGTAGATGGTGCAAATATATCCGGATTTAAAAGAGTAGCCGATGCTATGATAGCAGAGGGTATCTAATAGACATAAGCAGGGTTATCCCCTGCTTGTTTATACTGCTGTTTGTGAAATATCACAACAGAACTTCACAATACTCTAAAGTCAAAACTAAATAATTTTTTTAAGCAATATAGATGAATAATTTAAATATAATCACGGCTAAATAGAGAGATTTTATTATATGAATGGATAGTGAATGGGATTGTTTAAAAATTTGTTGGGGATATTCTCTAAAGATTTAGCGATTGACTTGGGTACAGCAAATACACTGGTATTGGTCAGAGGGCAGGGGATTAGTATAAATGAACCCTCTGTTGTGGCCATACAACTAGATAAGCATGGGCAGGAGCAGATTTTAGCAGTTGGTCAAGAGGCTAAAAATATGGTTGGTAAGACTCCTGGCAATATAAAAGCTATCAGACCTATGAAAGATGGGGTTATTGCTGATTTTCATATAACAGAGATGATGATAGAGTATTTTATCCGCAAGGTACACGGCAGAAAGAGTTTCTCTTCACCTCGTGTTATTATATGTGTACCATACGGACTTACTCAGGTTGAGAGAAAAGCAGTAAGAGAGTCTGCACTAAATGCAGGAGCCAGATATGTATATCTGATAGAAGAGCCTATGGCAGCTGCTATTGGGGCAGGACTTCCAGTAAGAGATCCAAACGGTAATTTGGTAGTAGATATTGGTGGTGGTACAACAGAGATTGGTGTAATATCTCTTGGTGGATTG
>JAMOSA010000007.1 GCA_027063325.1 Campylobacteraceae bacterium | reverse complement strand
CTGTTGATACCCATTGCATAATTTCTTGCTGATACTGCAGCTATAATACTAAAGAGCATAAGCCTCCAACCAAACCAACCATTAGCTGCAACTACCATTGCTATAAATATAAATGGTAGTGAAAATATAGAGTGTTTGAATATTACAAGTTCAGCCATATTTGTAAGTTTTGTTTTGAGGGTTGATCTCATTTGCATACTGTTGCCTTGTTTATGGGTGAGGTATTTTGATTTTTGAATTGAGTGACCATGCAACTGCTACTACCAAAAAGGCTATAATCCATACATTTTGGATAATATTATATGAGTGCAGTAGATACAGTATCCATAAGAGTATTGCTCCAAGTGGAGTTGGAACTCCCTCAAAGTACTTCTCAACACTTCCTGCATCTACTTTTAGATTAAATTCAACCAATCTTCTTAGACCACTGATTATATAGTATATAAATACAAATCCTATAACTACCTCTTGTAAAGTATTTGTAATATTGAGTGAATAAAAGAGTAAAAAGCTTGGCATTATTACAAATGACAAAAAGTCTGCAAAGCTGTCAAGTTGTATTCCAAACTCTGTTGAGAGATTGAATTTCCTGGCTACTTTTCCATCAGCTATATCCAAAGCTCCTGCAATCCATGCCAAAACTATTGCTATAAAGAACTCTTTTTGTACTATTAGGTGCATAGCTATGACACCACATGCTATATTTCCAAATGTTATAATATTTGCCAAATTAAATCTGTTGTTTTTATCAAAAAGGTTCATATCTACTCCAATATTTTGTTTTAAAAGAGTGAACCACTATCTTTGTCCACTGCTTTTGGCTCTTTTGCCTCCGGGTGCATAGGATCTGTTAAATCACTCTCCATCTCACCATAGTTTATATATTCGCTCTCTTCTTCTTGCCTGTTCTCTTTTTTATTGCTTTTGCTGTTTAATTCATCTATTGGTATTGTCTCTACATCACTGTTTTCTTCTGTTGGCAATTGCTCTTGTTGAATCTCTTTGTTTTTGGTAGAGGAGGGTGATTTAGTTTTTGCTGGTACTTTAAACTGTTTGGGCTTTGGAGGTGTAGGCATAAAACCATCTTCTAATATATCTCCTGTTGCATCACCTTTTGGCAGGGGTGATATATCGGTATAGTACTCTTTCTTACCATTAATGGTACCTATATAGACTCCATTTGGTACTTCAAATACTTTTGGTGTATCTGGTCTTATCTTTAGGAGTGATTTATAGAATTTGGCAAATGCCGGAGCTGCAATAGAGCCTCCGGTTGCCTTTTTGCCAATTGGTCTATTGTTGTCTCTGCCATACCATGTAATTGTAGTAACCTCTGGTGAGTATCCGCAAAACCATGCATCTACACCATCATTTGTAGTACCTGTTTTTCCGGCTAAAGCCAAGCCTTTTACTTTTGCATTTCTTCCTGTACCTCTTTTGATGACATCTTCTAGTATGGTTGTCATTAAATAAGCCTGTTGTGGTTGAGTAAAGTTTGCTATCTCTTTTGGTTTGGTCTCATAGAGCACCGCATTTTCTCTGGATACAATTTTGCTTACAAGTCTAGGCTCTATCATATGACCATAGTTTGAAAATACAGTATATATCTGTGCCATCTTTTGTGGAGATATAGATAAGTTACCAAGTGCTATTGACATATCACGAGGAATATTTTTGACATCAAGCAGAGCCAATCTTCTTCGGATTATTTTTATACCTATATCATATACCAAATTTATAGTTGCCAGATTTCTGGAGTGTACAAGAGCTTCTCTTAGAGTAATAAAGCCTTTGAAATCTCTCTCATAATTTTTAGGAGCCCAGATTTTGCGTCTGCCGTTTTTGTAATATACAAATGTCCTGGCTAAATCTGTAAGTGGAGTTGCCGGATTGTATCCCATATCAAGAGCAGTTTGATATATAAATGGCTTAAATGCAGATCCTGGTTGTCTTCTCATCATTGTAGCACGGTTAAAAGCACTCTTTTTATAATTTACTCCTCCAACAAGAGCCAAAATATCTCCGGTACTGTTTTCTACTGCAATTAATGCTCCATTTAGATTTGTCTTTTTTGGATTCTCTTTGTATCTTTTAAGTAATCTGTCAAACCCAAAATCCAAAGCTTCTCTTCCTGCTTTTTGCAGGTTGTAATCTATGGTTGTATATATTTTATATCCGCCTGTTCTCAAATCTACAAATTTGCCTCTAAATCTTCTGAGTACTTCATCTACAATATATGGTGCTATATTTTGTGTAAGAGTAGTTCTATATACCTTTGGTATCTCTTTTATGGCTCTTTTGTACTCCTCTTCTGTAATCCAACCAAGAGATTTCATACGATAGAGTATGGAGTTGGCTCTGTTTAGAGTCCTTTTATAGTGTCTTAGAGGATTATAGTAGCTTGGTGCATTTGGAATACCTACCAAAATTGCTGCCTCTTTTAGTGTCAAATCTTTTAAATCTTTATGGAAATATCCCTGGGCTGCTGTTTTGACTCCAAAGTAATTGTTACCATATGGTATCTCATTGATGTATCTCTCAATTATCTGCTCTTTGGTTAGTACATTTTCTATCTTTATAGCCAAAACAGCCTCTTTTATCTTTCTGGCTAACTTCTTTTTGTTGCTTAGTAGCTTGTTTTTGACCAACTGTTGCGTTAATGTTGAGCCACCCTCTACAAATTTACCAGCTTTTATATCTACAACTATGGCTCTAAGTATTGCATCTGGGTTTATACCAATATGTTCAAAAAATGCAGTATCTTCAGTAGCAATAAGAGCCTCTACCAAATATCCTGGTAATTCATCAAATGTGGCATAGAGTCTATGACGCTTTTTAAATACATAAGCTAATCTTTTGCCGTTTCTATCTAGTATTTCACTAGATATATCCGGAGAGTAGTTTATGAGTTGATCAGCATCAAGTTGTACCTCTTGATATGCATATATAAAAGCACCAGCAAGTGCAATAAAGAGTGCAATTCCTAATATTATAGATGCTTTTATGATACGGGCTATCACTCTCTAAACTCCCTGTTTGCAAATGAAGCAGATATTAGTGTATGAGTATAATTACTTTTAGGATTATTCATAATATCACTGCTTTTACCACTCTCTACAACTCTTCCGGATTTGATTACCAGCATATCTTTACATATCTTTGCAGCCAAATTTATATCATGTGTTACAAACAGCATATGAAATCCCAAATCTTTTTGCAATTTTACCAAAAGTGTGGCTACTTCACCTCTAAGATATGGATCTAGTGCTGTAGTAGGTTCATCAAGTAGTATTAAAATCGGCTCTTTTGCCAGTGCCATAGCAAATACTACCCTTTGTAACTCTCCTCCGCTAAGCTCTGGCGGGTATCTGTTGAATTTATCAAATTCCAATCCCAAAAGTCCAAACAACTCTTTGGCTCTTTGTGTAGAATAAAACCATTGATTTTTGATTTTTGTCATAGGAGATAGTGCAGTAAAGGGATTTTGCGGTATAAAAGAGATACTTTTACCTCTAATTAGAGGTTTTGGAGAGTCTATATCGATTGAGGCTTTTAGATTTGGTGGTAGCATGGATATTAGAGCCTTTAGTGTGAGTGATTTACCACTGCCACTCTCACCAACTAATGCCAATGATTTATCTATACGAAGTGATATATCAACCAAGCTCTTCTCTTTTTCATAAATTTTCAAACTCTTTATATCTATCATCAAATATCCTATATTGAGTACAACAGCATACGGAGTCTCTCTATTGATGTTCCGACTCTTAGTATGATTCT
>JAMOSA010000006.1 GCA_027063325.1 Campylobacteraceae bacterium | reverse complement strand
CACACTTACCAAAGATTATTAATGCTCAAAATATCAGTTTAATAGAACTTTTATCAAATGGATTTTTACCAGATGCAATTATAAACTATCTGCTTGATATATCAAATCCTACACAAAATGATATTTTCAAATTGCCAGATGCTATTAAGTGGTTTGATTTGGCAAATATTCCAAACAAAAGTATTGAGTTTGATATAAAGAGATTGGAGTACCTAAACAAAGAGCATCTTTACTCTTATACACCACTTGAATTTTCAAAACTATTTGGATTTGCAGATGAAGATATAGGTAATCTTGCAAAGCTGTATATAGAAGATAGTGTTACTTTAGATAAAATAAGAGAGAAAATTGATACTATTTTTGCTCCAAAAAGATGTAATAAAAAGATGAATATTGTATCAAAAGCTATCCAAAAATCACCATATATTAATAACTTTGAACAGTTTAAAAATTATCTTGCCTCAGAGTGCAATTTAACTCAAGATGAAGTGGAGTTGGCTCTAAGAGAGCTTATTACCCAAGAGAGTAAAGGTCCAAGTCTTTTTCAGCTTTATAACTATACAAAATCATACATAACGGAGATTGCAAAATGTCAGTAATACTATTTGCTATTGCACAACTTATACATACAGTTATTACACTCTATATATGGATTGTAATTATTTCGGCACTACTTAGTTTTGTGCAACCAAATCCGCACAATCAATTGGTACAAATTATATACAGATTAACAGAACCTGTATATAGTTGGGTTAGAGCTAAATTCCCTTTTATGGTATTTTCAGGTGTTGATTTGTCTCCACTTGCAATAATACTTGCTTTACAGTTTATTGATACTATATTGATGAGGATTTTGCTCTAATGGTAAGACTCTCTTTTGTAATCTATTTTTGCCTCTTGATTACCACTGATTCTTTGGTAGCTTTGGTACTTTCATACTCCAAAGTCCACTCTATGCCAACAAGTGTAGAGAAGGATTACTATATATGGAGATTTCTATCTCAACCATCTACAACATCAACAGAAGCAAAAAAGATTATAAAAGATGTTTATAGACTCAATCAAAAATTAAAAATAGCATACAAAAAAAAGACAGGTATATATCCTCCAAAACCTCCTAAAAAGTATGTACCAGAGTGTTTGCCACCACAAAAGAGTTGTATTACAAAAATTACATCAGTAGCAAAGCTTAGATGGAGTCAAAGGGTAAAAGCAAAAGAAGCAGTCTTAAGAGCCAAAGATAAATTTGCCATCTGGCATAGTTATAAACCTGCTATGAGGGTATATCTATTTACTGTTTTACCAAAATCTATCCGTAAAAAATTAGATTACTACCCCTCTGCTCAAGAGTGGCAAGAATATACAAAACAACCTCGTATTGAAAAGATGATAAAAATCATTCAAAAGGATAAGTTGCCAAAACTCTCTTTAGCATTGCTTTTAGCACCATCTTACAAAAATCAAATTAGTGAAAATATGTTAATGAAATTGGGCTTTAATGCTTTAAAAAAAGGTAAAAATAGAGTTGCTGGAGAGTATTTTAGTAGTGCAGTAAAAAAAGCAAAACATAGAGATGATGCAGATAAAGCTCTCTTTTGGGCTTGGATGGCTACAAAAGATCAAAGATTTTTAAGCAGACTCAGTAGAAGTTATGATGTCAATATATATACATTAGCTGCTAGAGATTTTTTGAGGTTAAAATACCCTAGAGTTCATACTCCAAAATTACCTCCAAGAGGTGTACAACCTACAGTATTGACCAATCCAATAGAGTGGGCAAAATTAAAACGCAAAATATATTCAGGTAAAAATGATTTAAAAGCTTTGGCAAATAGTTATAGTAGTGCAGAGGCTGTTGGAATATATAGTTATATTTTAACCAAAGCCAGTAGAGACAAAGAGCAGTATTTTCCTATGCCTTATAGAGATTATCTATCTGCACTTACTATTGAAAGACAAGCGATACTATATGCAATTGCCAGACAAGAGAGTAAATTTGTACCATCATCTATATCTCGTTCTTTTGCTTTGGGTATGATGCAAATTATGCCATTTTTGATAGATCATATAGCCAAGCAAAAAGGAGAAAAGATTGATTATGATGAGATATTTGATCCCAAAAAGGCACTTGAGTATGCAAATTATCATTTAGATTATCTAAACAAATGGTTATATCATCCACTTTTTGTAGCTTATGCTTATAATGCTGGTATTGGATATACCAAAAGGTTACTTAAACGCAAAGATATATTTAGAGGTGGAAATCGTTATGAACCTTGGCTTAGTATAGAAAAAGTTGAAAATGCTCAAGCAAATGAGTATGGCAAAAAGGTACTTACTAATTATGTAATATATATGAATCTATTAGGCAAACCAATCAGATTAACAGATCTTATATACAAACTTGATAAACCAAGATATACAGATAAGTTTAGATAATTATATAATAGTATTATACTTTAAAACACATCGCTACTATTTACTACCCAATATATTATAACCATTATATTTTAAATAATCATCTCTATTAATATTCCTAATAAAATTTTGTACATTATCAAAAATTAATAAATATCTATTTATTATGATAACTGAGTAGTATTGTAACAGATAATAAAATATTATACTTATAAAATATATTTTTTTATCAATTAAATAAAATATTTGCTATATTTATATTGTAGCTTTTGTACAAACCGAATAAGGAGGTACCATATTGGATACTTTACAAGAGAAAAAAAGCGAAGAGGCAGAGGTTCAACCAGCAGTTGACCGTAGAAATTTTCTGCGTAGTGTGTTGGTTTCAACCGTAGCTGCTGGTACGCTATTGCCAGGAAAGCTCAAAGCTGATGATCCTGCAATAGTAGAACAGGTACCTTGGGGTACTAAACTAGGATTTCCAGTAGATAAATACCCTTATGGTAAACCATCACCATATGAGCATAATGTAGTAAGAAGAGTTACAGAATTGCTATCATCTGGTGATATGTATGCATCAGTTGCTATGTCTCCAATACATGAACTTGATGGAATAATTACTCCAAATGGACTATTTTTCCATAGATCTCATGGTGGAGCAGCAATTATTGATCCAAACAAGTATCGATTGATGATTCATGGATTGGTTGAAAAGCCACTAGTTCTTACTCTTGATGAACTCAAGAAGTACCCAAGAGAGAGTAGAATTGCATTTATTGAGTGTCCTGCAAATGGTGCTACTGAGTGGAGAGGCCCACAATTTAATTCACTTCAATTCTTAAAAGGAATGATGAGTCAAGCTGAATGGACTGGTGTAAGATTATCTACTATCTTAAAAGATGTGGGTGTCAAACCAGAAGCCAAATGGGTACTTGCAGAGGGTAGTGATAACTCTGCTATGGGTAGAACAATTCCTATTGAGAAGATTATGGATGATGCTATGGTTGTATGGGCTCAAAATGGTGAAGCTCTAAGACCTGAACAGGGTTATCCGGTTAGACTTTTGCTTCCTGGTTGGGAAGGTAACTTGAATGTCAAGTGGTTAAGAAGATTAGAGTTTGGTGATGAACCTTGGCATGCCAAGGAGGAGACATCCAAATATACAATGCTTCAACCAAGTGGCAAAGCAGTACAATTCTTCTGGCCAATGGAGGTTAATTCTGTAATTACAAATCCATGTCCAGAGAAGCCTTGGACTAATCTTAAAAAGGGTGATTTGGTAGAGATTGAAGGACTTGCTTGGAGTGGGCATGGAAAGATTACTACTGTTGATATTAGCTTAGATGGTGGTAGAAATTGGGTAGAGGCTAGTC
>JAMOSA010000005.1 GCA_027063325.1 Campylobacteraceae bacterium | reverse complement strand
AATATTTTAGTACTCTTTTTAATTTACCAATTGTATTTTCTATAATAACCTGCAATGAATTTTTGGCAGCTCTTAATTCTATGGGAGATAGAGTATCTTTTTGAGATAGTATATCAAGTATCTCTTTCTCTTCATTGGCTATCTTTTGAGTCTTTATCAAATACTCTTTGAAGTTCACTCTCTTCCCCTTTTAGTAGAATATAACCCTCTTTGATACTTTCCAACATCAAGCTTGAAACATTTGATAGATCTATTATATCCAAATCATACTCTGCTACACTCCAGATATCCAAAATATCACTCCATAGTTTAGCTTCAACTCCCCAGGGAGCCTCTATACCGGAATCTGTAAGTATGGCAATATCATAATCACTTTGAAAATTAGCTCTGTTGGTGGCTCTTGAGCCAAATAAAAGAGCCAGTTTGATATAAGAGAGTCTATTATCACTAAAGACTCTTTTTAGTTCATCTATAGAGAACTCTTTGGTTTTGCCATATACTCTTTTTTTGTAGTACATCATATGGTAATTATATACTCTTTTTACTTTGCAAGAAGCCAGACAGAATATGGAGGTTAACTTCAGTTATCTTTAAATGGTGTATAATATTCAAGCTCAATTCAAGCATCTATATAATACTATTCAACCTAAATCGATATAGTATGCAATAAATTAAAACAAAGGATAGTGGTATGAATCTGTTTGATGATGATGATTATATGGTATCAACTCCAAAGGATAACTTTTTTTCTATAATCAAAAGTGCAAATCAAAATATAGTAGAGATGGAAGTTACAAAGATATTTGAGAGATTGGCTGTAGCTGAGAAATTATTGGAAGATAATGGATTGGATAAAAAGTATGAGCAGATGGTAAATACATTTGCCATAAGTGATCCACAAGAGTATGATGAGAGACTCAATTCACTCTTTATAGAGACTGTTGGCAATATTGTAACTCAGTGTGAATAGGATCTATTGTGCTAGATGCCGTCGAGAGAAAAATCGAACAATTTATAGCAGAGTTAGAGGATAAAGATACTCTAAATTTATACAAAAAACTACCAGCTGGTAAAAGGCTTAGAGCCAGATTGATTTTGGCAATAGCTGGAGACTCTTTATCTGTTATAAAAACTGCTGCTATAGTAGAGATGATACATGGAGCCTCTTTATTGCATGATGATGTAATAGATGATGCAAATACCAGACGCGGAGTAGCCTCCATAAATGCCATATATGGAAATAAAACAGCAATAATGCTAGGTGATATACTCTACTCAAAAGCTTTTTATGAGCTTAGCAATATAGATCCCAAATTATCACGAATAATATCCCGTGCAGTAACTTTGCTCAGTATTGGTGAGAGACAGGATGTAGTACTCTCTGAGAGCTTTAACAGCAACGAAGAGTTATACAAACAGATGATATACAATAAAACTGCTGTTTTGATAGAAGCCTCCGCAGAAGCTGCAGCATATTTGGCAGGTAAAGAGTTAAAACCATATAGAGTATATGGCAAAAATCTAGGTATAGCATTTCAAATGGTAGATGATATACTAGATATTACCCAAGACAGTACAACTTTGGGTAAACCAGCATTGGCAGATTACAAAGAGGGCAAGACTACTCTACCTTATATATATCTCTATCATTCACTTCCAAAAGATGAACAAAAAGTACTTAGAGGTATGCACAAGAAAGAACTCAAAGAAAAAGAGAGTAGATGGATAGCACAAAAGATGCAAGAGTACAAGGTAATACAAAAAGCCCAACTTGAAGCAAAAGAGCTTGTAAAAGAGGCTATAGAGATTATGCAAAATCTTGGAGAGGTTGAGCTAGAGAGTATTGCTACCAAAATGATAGAGAGGAGCTTTTAATGCACTATCAAGTGGTAAGCTTTAATTATCGCAAGTGTGAATTAAACCAAAGAGAGAAGTTGGCATTTGCCGATAGTGATTCGATAAAGAGTTTTTTAAATACCTTGATGCAGTTTGATTTTATGCTGGAAGCTTTTGTTGTAAATACATGCAACAGAGTAGAGGTTATAACAGCCTCCAAAGATAACTTTGCTACCTTTCATGCAATACTTGGACTTCTTAGCAGACGATCTGGTATTAACTTTTATGAATTAGAAAAAACTGCTCAAAGATTTGAAGATGAAGAGGCAGTTGAGCATCTGTTTAGTGTAGTATCCTCTTTGGATTCACTGGTTATTGGAGAAGCACAAATTACTGGCCAAGTAAAACAAGGGTTTAAACTCTCTATGGAAAATGGTACAGTCGGTAAAGAGCTGGAGAGACTACTAAATCATGCTCTAAAGTGTGCTGCTGAAGTTCGCCGTGCTACAGAGTTATCTAAAAATCCAGTATCAATTGCCTCTGTTGCAGTAGCTCAAGCCCAAGAGATTATGAATGGATCTTTAGCCGGTATGACAGGTGTTGTAGTAGGCAGTGGCGAAATTGGCAGACTCACAGCCAAACATCTACTAAGAAGTGGTGCTGATGTAGTAATTCTATCAAGAAACAGAAAAAACAGTCAAAAGTTAGCCGAAGAGTTGGGTGAGAATGCAAGAGTAGATGATTTTGACAAACTCAACAGATATATCAACAGATATAGACTCCTCTTTAGTGCCACATCTTCACCAGAACCAATAATTACAAAAGAGATGGTAGAGGATAAAGATATAAATAGAGTCTGGTTTGATATGGCAATACCAAGAGATATAGATGATATAGATGGATGCGGTATCAAGATATATCGTATCGATGATTTGCAAAATATATCCAAAAGCAATTATGCCCTCAGAAAAGAACAGGCTCTAAAAGCTGCAGAGATTGTAGATACTCACAAGAGTGAATACTTCAGATGGCTCCAAGCTCTCTCGGTAGAACCTGTTATAAAACAGATGAGACTTGATATAGATAAAGTAATTGATTATGAGATAAACAGAGCAATCAAAAAAGGTTATATTCCACAAGACTATAAAGATAATATTGAGTATCTTTTAAGACAGACATTTGATAAGTATCTGCATCAACCTACCAAAAATCTAAGAGTTGTCTCCAAAGAGAGTGAAGGGGGTGGAGTAATAGAGGCTATTAAAACAATCTTTGATATAGATACCACCGGTATTAATCCATACAGTTATAAAAACTCCAAAGAAAACAAAAAGGATACACAAGAATGAGATTTTCAAACTATTTGATACCAACATCCAAAGAGATCCCAAGTGATGCACAACTTGCTAGTCATATATATCTGCTAAGAGCTGGTTATATTCAAAGTGTTGGTGCAGGACTCTATAACTTTTTGCCTCTTGGTAAGAGAGTATTGGATAATGTTCGCAAAGTAGCTAAAGAGGAGTTGGACAGAGCTGGTTGTATAGAGGTAGAGTTGGCATTTGTAACCCCCTCTTCTATGTGGGAAGAGAGTGGAAGATTGGAGAAGTATGGCAAAGAGTTGTTGAGATTCAAAGATAGAAAAGATAATGATTTTGTACTTGGACCAACTCATGAAGAGATGATGGTAAATCTGGTCAAACAGAGTGTCAAAAGCTACAAGCAGTTACCACTAAATCTATATCAAATCAAAACAAAGTTTCGTGATGAGATAAGACCAAGATTTGGACTTATGAGAGGTCGTGAATTTTTGATGAAAGATGGTTACAGCTTTCACAAAGATGAAGAGGATATGAAAAGAGAGTTTGAAAATATGGAGAAGACTTACTCCAGTATATTCAAACGCTTGGGACTTGATTTTCGCATAGTAGAAGCTGACAGTGGAGCAATTGGCGGTAGTGGTTCAAAAG
>JAMOSA010000004.1 GCA_027063325.1 Campylobacteraceae bacterium | reverse complement strand
ATGTTCTATTGTTTGGGTTTTATATTCGTTCATGGCTTTTTTTATACTATTTTAGCAGATTTCTTTTATTCTTTTTTTTGGAGATTTGGGTGGGGAATGTCAGTATTAAATATAAAGTTTTTGGCTTTGAGTGTAAAATTGTATCTGCGTAATATCATTCAGCTATGCTACCAAAGCTCCAATTACTTTGATAATTACAAAGCCTCCTGCTACAAGCCATACAAACATAGCAATTGCAGTATATAGCGGAGCCATTCCTACATTTTTGAATTTGCTAAACTGTGTACCCATACCAAGAGCTGTCATTGCCATAGTAAGCAAGAATGTATCTATGGTGTTGATATTGTCAATTGTACTTTTTATACTACTGGCATATGGTTGTAAAGAGGTGTTTAGATAGTATAAAATGAGTGAATTAATTCCTGCAACAATTACAAAATATACTGCAAACCATGGTATAACAATATGTATCTTTTTGCCATTTTTTGAATGGGTATTTTGGATTAGACTCAATACCACTCCAAGTATTATAAGCATAGGAGCAATTAGTAATACTCTTGTCATCTTTACAATTACAGCACTATTTGCCATCTCTGGTGGTGTATTTGGGATAGAAGCTGGTACTGCTACCACTTGAGCTACTTCATGTATAGTTCCACCCACATATATACCAAAAGTTTGCGGATCCATATGCAAAAAGTCGCTACTTGGTTCTATAATGGTTGTATATAGAACCGGATACAAAAACATAGAGATTGTTCCAAAGAGTACTACCATAGATACTGCAACTGCTGTTTTATACTCATCGGCTTTTAATACAGGTTCTGTTGCCAATACTGCTGCTGCTCCACATACAGAAGCTCCGGAAGCTGTTAGTATAGATGTATCTCTATCCATTTTAAAAACCTTTGTACCCAGCCAGATACCAATTAGCATAGTACTACTAAGCATTATAAGTGATACCAAAAACCCATGCAATCCAACTTCTGCAATTTGTTGGAATGTGATACGAAATCCATAGACTACTATGGCAAATCTAAGTATCTTTTTGGCAGAGAATATTATACCACTCTCCCAAGAGGGTGGAAAGTGGTTATGTAGAGTATTTGCATAAAATATACCTATTACAATACCAATTACCAGTGGAGATAATCCAAGAGCAGATACAAAAGAGAGTTGTGATATATATGTAGCTCCAGATGCAACAGTAGCTACAAAAATAATTCCAGATATTGTACCCCGCCTCTTGTTTAGAGAAAATGGCATAAAGTTATCCTTTGGGGTTAGTTTTAATAATTTTAAATTATTAGATGAAATTATATATATTTATATTGAAAAGTGAGCTTTATTGTGGTTGTGATATTGTAATTGATATAATTTTATTATGCAAAACCGAAAGCTTTTAGCTTTCAGCTTTCAAGAAGTAGTGTGACAATTCACTTTTTTTGAGAACTCTTATTAGATTTATTGCTCCTGGAGTACCTACTGGATAACTTGCTGTTAGTACATAAGACTCTTCCATATTCAATATGGCTCTATCTATACCATCTTTTATTACCTCTGTAAAAATATCTTGAAGTGAATTTTGAGATGTTCTAAATGCTGGTACTACTCCCCATGATAGAGTTAGCCATCTGGATACTTTTATATCATAAGTTATTGCATATATTGGTTTTTTGGGTCTGTATCTTGCCAATTTTCTAGCAGAAAGGCTAGATGTAGTCAGTGATAGTATTGCTGAGGCTGTAATATTGTTTGCAAGCATTACAACAGATTCATTTACTACATCACTCTCATCTGTTGGTGGTAATGATGTAAATTTGTCATGTGGAAATATCTTTTCAGCTTCTGTAATAGTTAATGCCATTGTCTCTACTGCTTTGAGTGGATATTTGCCAACAGCTGTCTCTTCTGATAACATCAAGCAATCTGAACCATCTAGTACTGCATTTGCTACATCTGATATTTCAGCTCTGGTTGCTCTTTCTGCCTTTGTCATAGAAAATAGCATCTGTGTAGCAGTAATTACAGGTTTACTAGCAAGATTTGCTTTGCGAATAATCTCTTTTTGGACTTCTGGAACCCTATAGTATGGTATCTCAATACCCAAATCTCCACGAGCTACCATTATACCATCACTCTTTTGTAGTATCTCATCAAAGTTTTCTACTGCATCAAACTTCTCTATCTTTGCAATAAGATGCTGTTTACCTCCTAATGAGTTGACATAATTTTTTACCTGGGTCATATCTGAAGCTTTTTGTACAAAAGATATTGCCATAAAATCTACATCATGCTCTACACCCCAGGCTATATCATCTCTATCTTTTGGAGTGAGTACATCAATATCCAATCTTGTACCTGGAAAATTGACTCCTTTGTGCGAGGAGAGGTATCCTCCACTGATTACTTCAGTAACAATACTCTCTTTTATTGATACCACTCTTACACCAATAGCACCATCACTCATATATACAAGATCACCAACACATAATTTATCCAATAATTGAGGTCTATTTAGTGTCAATCTCAATCTGTGTGGCTTTATAAATGTACCTATAATATCATCTCTTACAAATTCTACTATATCGCCAATTTCTAACTTTACACTCTCTTTTAACTCTCCTATTCTTACCTTTGGTCCGCTAATATCTTGGAGTACTCCTACACAGTATCCTACTCTCTTTTCAGCCTCTTTTATATTTTGGAGTAAAACTTCATGTTCAGAGTATGTACCATGACTAAAATTAAGCCTAAAGAGATTGACTCCAGCTCTTATCATACTTTCGAGCTTTTCTACTGTGCTACTTGCTGGTCCTACAGTAGCTAGAATTTTACAATGTTTGATCATTGTTTTCTGTGCATTATAGCATCTGGAAAGATTACACCATCTATACCAAATCTAGCATTTGTCTCAATACCCTTTTCATCATCAATAAGTACTAATATTTTGGTATCAAACATATACTCATTTGCAACCTTTTGCATAACAATAGCTTGTTCAAAGTTGCATACTGCATAAGATACTCCCAAAGCATTTGCAATTAATGCTTCTTTGATAGAACCAATTACTACAGCATACTCTCTGCCAAGCTCTATACAGTAGTGTGCTACATCAATAGATGCATTTAGTGGCTCAAGCAGTATAATATCTTCTGCCGGGATATGTTCTATTTCTGATTTTGTAAATACTTTAGAAAACTTTTTACTCTCAATCCATGGGTGTCCAAATATCAACATAAATACTCCTTTAATTTAATTGGGTAAACACTCTTTTGAGCAGTAGTATTTACCATTATATATAATAGCTTCACTCTTTACTACAAATGTAGAACACTTCTCACACTCTACTAGTGTATCTTTATCTATCATTAAATCTTCATCTTGTTGTTTTTTGGTTTTTACCTCTTTGGTATCTTTTTGCCAATTGAGTGTACCTCCAAACTTTTTGTATATCCAAAATACAACTGCACCTATTATTATAAGCTTTAATAACATTTGTCAATCTCCTCCACTCTCTCTACCGCTACTATCTCAACTTGAACTATCAAAATCACTTCCTGAGTCTAAATTTCTTTTTGACTTAAAACTCTCATCATCTTCTAAATCTGTTGGGCTACTTGTAGTGTTACCATCTATAAGTATATCAAAGTATATACAAAAAGATACTATCTATTATTTTTAAAAGCATTCCTTCTTACCTGCTATATATAGATATTTACGATACCCTTTTGTAAATACTTTATAGTCCTTTTTTATAGAGGCATCTTCTATCTCTTTATCCACATTGGAGCCTTTGTAGAGTAGGTATGATGTCTTTGGGGTAACCAGATTTGATACAAGCTCCATCAATACAGAAGTATTTCCAACAGCTCTTGAGAGTATCATATCAAATGGTTTACTATCCAACTCTTCAACTCTTTTCTTTGCAACTTCTACACCCTCAAGCTCCAACTCTATACTGACATATCTCAAAAATGAAGCTCTTTTGTTGCGTGGTTCACACAAAACAGCTTTTGTATCACTCCATATTATAGCTACTACAATAGCAGGAAATCCTGCACCGCTTCCTACATCTAGCCACATAGTCGGTTTTGGTATATACTGGAGTGGATATAAAGAGTCTATTATATTTGAGGCTATATCACTATCTTTTAGTGAAGCGGTTAGATTGTGTATTTTGCCCCACTCCTGAAGAGTATTTGAGTACTTGACCAACTTTTCAAGTTGAAGTGGTGTAACAGATACTCTCTCCTCTTCAAGTCTCTTCTTTAGGTACTCTGTTTTCATAACAGATGCCCCAATTGCTCTTTTTTGGTTTGTAGATACTTTTGATTGTATGGATTAGGTACCATCTTTATTGGGATTCTCTCTATTATATCTATATTTTTGAGTGACTCTATCTTTTTGGGGTTATTTGTGAGTAGTTTGAGTCTCTTTATACCAAAGTGGTGTAGTATAGTCTCTACTATCTCATAAGTTCTCTCATCTGCTGCAAATCCCAACTGGTGGTTGGCTTCTACTGTATCTAGTCCTCTATCTTGCAAAGCATATGCATTTACTTTATTGAGCAATCCTATATTTCTACCCTCCTGGCGATGGTATATTACCATTCCACCCTCTTTGGATATAAGCTTTAGTGCATATTCCAGTTGCTCTCCACAATCACACTTTATTGAGCCTAGTGCATCACCAGTTAAACACTCTGAGTGTACCCTGACTATTGGAGTATCAGGCAAAGGTTCTGTAAATATAGCCAAATGCTCTTTGCACTCCTCTTTAAATGCCTGTATTTTGAATGTACCATACTTTGTAGGTAGTGTTGCAATTTGTGATATTTCAATCTTTTTCATACTGCAATTATACCTTGATTTTATTGCTTGAAGTTGGTAGTTTGGAATAAACTTTTGACCCCTTACATACATTTCTGCAAAAAACTCTTTAAATCACTTCCAAAATAAGTTTCCTTGTGTATAATTCGTTACGAATTTTCACACTATCAAAGGAAAAGAGTGCAAAATACTACACTTATACTATTAGCAGCAGGAAGTGCAACCAGATTTGGACTACCAACCAAAAAGCAGTGGCTCTATCAGGAGGATAAACCTCTGTGGCTTTGGGTAGCTGAGAGTTTTACACAAGAGTTTGATTTTGTAAAAATTGTTATTGTAGGAGCATCAAGCGAAATAGATTATATGAAAAACTTTAGTAGTAAATACTTTTTTGTTTCTGGTGGTAACAGCAGACAGGAGTCACTAAGTAATGCACTAAAAGAGGTTGATAGTGAATGGGTACTTGTAAATGATGTAGCAAGATGCTGTATAGATAAAGATATGATAGAGCGTATATTCAAAAACAAAGAACAAGCTGATGTGGTAGTTCCTGCATTAAAAGCTGTAGATACTGTATATCTTGATAGTAATCCAGTAAATAGAGATGCTATAAAGCTTATTCAAACTCCTCAATTGAGCCGTAGCAGTATGCTAAAGAGAGCTTTAGAGAGTAATTATGAGTTTACCGATGAAAGTAGTGCCATACAGGCAATAGGTGGTAGAGTTGTATTTGTTGATGGCTCACCAAATGCCCACAAATTGACAACTCCTCAGGATATATCCAAAATTCCTTGTCTAAAGCCCCCTTCAAATAGAAGTTTTACAGGTTTTGGTATAGATACTCATGCTTTTGAAGATAATAAACCTATGTATTTGTGTGGTGTTGAGATAGGTGTAGATTATGGCTTCAAGGCTCATAGTGATGGTGATGTAGCTATCCATGCACTAATAGATGCACTGCTTGGAGCAGTAGGATTGGGAGATATTGGTGAGCATTTCCCTGATAATGACAATAGATACAAAGGAATAGACTCAAAAGAGTTATTAAAGAGTATTTTAAAGATGATAAATGGAGTTGGTTTTGAGATATGGCATATAGATATGACAATAGTAGCCCAAAAACCAAGATTAAAAGAGTATAAAGAGATTATGAGAGAGAGTTTGTCAAATATAATGAATTTGGGCAAAGCACATATAAACATTAAAGCTACAACATCAGAGAAATTAGGCTTTATTGGTAGAAAAGAGGGGGTAACAGTGCATTGTGTAGCAACTGTGGGTTATTTTGATTATAGGAGAGTAGTGTGAAGATAGTTATAGTAGAGAGTGAATTGTATCTTGCACAAAGTATTGCTTCAAAACTCAATGAGTACAATTTTGATACAGAGATATATAGCTCAGTAAAAGAGGCTATGGATAGTTATGCTGATGTCTATTTATTGTCAACCAATTTGCCAGGGCAAAACTTTATGCCGTTAATTGACAAGTTCAAAGATAAAAATATAATACTAATGGTCAATTATATCAGCAATGATACTGTGGGAGTTCCTCTAAAAAGAGGAGCAAAGGATTATATAGTAAAACCTTTTATGATAGAAGAGCTTATTCGCAAAATAGAGCATTATCATCGCTTTTGTATGCTTCAAATGCAAAACAGTTTCTATAAAGCACATATTGATGTATTACTCGAAGAGTTGGAATTACCCATAGATCCAAACAAATTGCCAATTCCTGTAGTAATTCGTACAAACTATCAGCGATTAGCAGATAAGATAGTATTGGAGTTAAATAGTATTGGTAACAATATGTTTGTATATATTCCTCTAACAGATGAAGATTGGAAGAGTAGATTAGAGAAGTTGAGCCAAGAGTATATAGCATATCTGCCATATCTTGAAAAGCTTAAAAAGGGTGAGATTGAATTACTCTTTGAGATACTAAAGGGTAAAAGATTTATCTTGACAGATACAAGTGAATCTATAAAAACACCATTTGAGACAATCAATCTATCTTCTGAGAATAAACTCTATAACCAAAATGAGATATTGACAATAGATGAGTATGTACAATATATAGTCAGAACTTTCCAATACAAATTTCCAGATACAGAGCTGAGTAAAAAGCTTGGCATCTCTCGTAAGAGTTTATGGGAAAAAAGGAAAAAATATGACCTTTTCAAAAGGAAATAGAGAGTTACATATAGATACAGAAGCTCTATCTACTCTTGCTTTGGTACAAGAGGGGTTATTGTATCCTGCTACTCACCTAATGGGTAGCAAAGAGGCAAAAGAGGTAGATACTACTCACCAATACAAAGGTGTTCCTCTTCCATTTTCATTTATTTTAGCCCCTACAGGCAAAAAAAACAAAGAAGCACTCAAGAGTTTTAAAAGGGGTGATAGAGTTGATTTGATCTCTCAAGAGCAAAAGGTGGGAGAACTTATTGTAGATGAAGTATTTCCAATAGATCCCAAAGAGAGGCTCTTAAATATATACGGTACAGCAGATCCCTCTCATCCTGGTGTCAAAAATACAATGAATAGACTTGGTAATTTGGCAGTAAGTGGAGAGTACAAAGTTGAGTATCCGCTAATTAAAGATACCATACACAGAGTTCAAGAGTTAATCAGAAGAACAGGAGCCAAAAGAGTATCATCTATGATGCTTGCAGCCAATCCTTTTAACAGAGCTCATGAGAGAATGATTAGACAGACTCTAAGTGATGCTGATATTATGGTACTTTTTTTGCGTAAGCCTTTTACAAATGAGGGGCTTAGATATGATATTAGAAGAGATGCTCTACAATTGTTTATAGATAATTTTCTACCCCGAAATAAAGTAGTAGTTATTCCATTTGAAAATAGTTATATGTTTGCTGGATATAATGAGTTGATATTAGATGCCCTTTTGGCAAAAAATTATGGTTGTCATGAATTGGTTATTGGTAAAAATCACGCAGGGCTTGGACTCTATTATGACAAAAATCGATTAAATACTCTCTTTGATACACTTATAAATATAGATATAGATATAAAAACAGTTGATGAATTTGTATATTGTGATACCTGTAAAACTCTTGTAAGTACTCTTACTTGTCCACATGGACAGCACCACCATATACACTACCACTCTGAATCTATCATGTCACTTATCCAAAATGGCATATTGCCACCTACTATTTTGGTACGCAAAGAGATTTCAGCCAATATAATATCTGCACTCTTTCCAAATCGTATCAAAAATCTACAAGAGATATACTACTCACTGATGCCAAGCTCTGGTCTGCTTGAGAAAAAGAGTAATGAGCAGTTTTATATAAAGTTGATGGAACTATATCAAACAAGTTCTCTAACATAAGGATTGAATATGAATTTACAAAAGATATTTTTATCATTTTTTGGATCAGGCTATGCACCAAAAGCACCAGGTACTATAGGTACACTGGCTTCTATGCCACTTGGTTTGCTGATACTATACTATATGGGTGAAAAGAGTCTCTTTACCATAACTTTTGTTATTACAGTAATAGGCATACTTGAAGTAAACAAATATGAAAATAGCTCTGGTAGTCATGATGATTCATGGATAGTTATAGATGAGACTGCTGGAGTATGGCTTACTATGGTAATTACATATCAGGGATTTATAACACATCCTACTACAACAATGGCCATATTGGCTGTAACTCTTAGTTTTTTTTCATTTAGATTGTTTGATATATGGAAACCATCTACAATAGGCTGGATAGATAGAAATCTAAAAGGAGGTTTGGGAGTTATGCTAGATGATACACTAGCTGGTATTGCTGCAGGACTTTTAAATCTGTTGATAATAAAAGGAGTTATTGAGGCACTATACTGAAAATATCTTTTTGTATATAGCTCCTTTTGGTGTGAGAGTACTACTGTATAGTGCTATTTGTTGGTGTAGAAAACCCAAATTTTTAGGAGTTTTCTCTAATGCTTTTTGATACTTTGGTATAGATATATGTTTGATTCTACACAGTGTGATATGAGGCTTGAATCTATCTATATCAAACCCTACACTCTTTAACTCTTCAGCTTTTTGATATATTATATTTTGCTCTTTTATACCTATATATAGTACTCTTGGAGGTTTTCCAAGCAATGATACATACTCTAGTTCTATCTGTTTTTTTAGAGGTGTTACCAGAGATAATCTATCTATAATATCCTGGGTATCTTCTATATCTCCCAAAAACTTCCAAGTTAGGTGCAAATTACTGCTACTTACCCACTTCCCATTAATTGAATCAAAAAATTGTTTTTGGAGATTATAGTAAATAGGTACTGTTGCTTTTGTTGCTATAAATAGTCTCACTTTTTATTCCTTTTATATGTGTATATTTTATACAGTTAGATATATTTTACTTACAATATAATATTACCAGATTATTAAAATAGGAGATAGAGTAGTGGAAAATATGTCGTATGTACTTGATACATTCTTTGCATTGTTTGCTATGACACTTATTATATTTATGGTGCCGGGGTTTGCAATGCTTGAGGCTGGTTTGGTTAGGACCAAAAATGTAACTGCTGTATTGATGACAAATACAATGATATATGCAGTAGCATCTATGATGTTCTTACTCATAGGATATACAATAGCTTTTGGAAGTTGGGAGAGTAGTAGTATGAGTATATGGGCTACTTTTTTGTTTCAGATGGCATTTGTAGGAAAGAGTGTAAATATTATGAGTGGTGGTGTGAGTGAGAGAACCAAAATAATGCCTCTTATACTCTTTACTATTGCAATGGCAGGTTTTATATATCCATTTATTGTAAATTTGACTTGGGGAGCAAATATATTTGAGGATACATTTTTAGATATATCCAGTATGCATGATTTGGCTGGTTCTACTGTAATTCACTCTACTGGAGGATGGGCATTATTAGCTGCTATTATGGTAATTGGTCCAAGAAGAGGCAGATATATAAAGGGTAGAGTAAGAGTTATTCCAGCTTCTAATATTCCTTTGGTTACTCTTGGTGCATTTTTATTATGGATTGGGTGGTTTGGCTTTAATGGAGGAAGTGTAGGTTCAATTAGTTCCAAAGAGAGTGTAGATACCGTAGCACTTACTATCATGAATACTAATACAGCTGGAATAGCTGGTGCAATAGTAGCTATGATAGTACTATATCTCAAATATAAAAAGCTAGATATTACAATGATACTCAATGGAGCATTGGGTGGATTGGTAGCTGTAACTGCTGGAGCTGATCTATTTAGTATATATGAACCTATATTAATAGGTGGTATTGGAGCTATGTTTGTAATGTGGGCTGTACCATTTTTTGACAAATTGAGATTAGATGATCCCGTTGGTGCTCTTTCTGTACATCTAATTAATGGTGTATGGGGAACTTTGGCTGTAGGAATTTTTACTGATGTATCATTGTGGTCTCAAATAAAGGCTATTATAGTAGTAGCTATTATAGCTTTTGGCTCCTCTTATATACTTATTAAGCTTATTAACAAATACTTTACATTTAGAGCTACAGATGATGAGCAACTTGAGGGGCTTGATTATATAGAGTGTGGAATGGAATCTTATCCTGAATTTAAACAGACACTATAAAATATCTGCATACCGTTACAAATAGGACTCTTTTTCTCCTATTTGTAATAGATATTTCTCCAACTTAGACAAATATAAAGATTATTTAAGATTTCATTGGTATAACTGTACCCAAATATATCCCAAATTGTATTGGGTAAATCTATACTAAATAGAGGATAACTCCATGAGAGAAGAGTGGTTGAAAAAAAGAGAAAATGATAGTGTGCGTACTCAGATGTATTATGCCAAACAGGGTATTATAACTGAAGAGATGAGAGTAGTCGCAAAAAAAGAGAGAATCGATCCTGAATTTTTGCGTAGCGAGATAGCAAGAGGCAGATGTATAATACCTGCAAATGTTAATCACTTGCACTTAGAGCCTATGGCTATAGGTATGGCAGTAAATTGTAAAATCAATGCTAATATCGGCTCTTCTGCACTTGCTAGTGATGTAGCTGGAGAGATAGAGAAGGTTAATGTCTGTCTAAAATATGGTGCTGATACTATTATGGATCTTAGTACCGGTGGAGATTTGGATGCTATTAGAGAAGCAGTTATTGCACACTCAACTGTACCTATTGGAACAGTACCCATATATCAAATTTTGCATGATATTAATGACAAAGTCGAAGATTTGACTATAGATATTATGCTTCAGACACTGGAAAAACAGGCACAACAGGGTGTAAGCTACTTTACTATTCATGCTGGATTTTTGCTGAGATTTATGCCTCATGTAGCAAAAAGAAAGATGGGTATAGTCAGCCGTGGAGGCTCCTTGATGGCTGCTTGGATGATGCACCACCATAGAGAAAATCCATTTTATGAAGCTTATGATGAGATTTTGGATATTTGTAGAAAGTATGATGTATCTCTATCTTTGGGTGATAGTCTAAGACCTGGTTGTTTGTATGATGCTAGTGATGAAGCTCAACTTAGTGAACTCAAGGTACTAGGAGAACTTACTCTAAGAGCTTGGGAGAAAGATGTACAGGTAATGATAGAAGGTCCAGGTCATGTACCACTTAATCAGATAGAGCGTAATATGAAGTTAGAGCGTGAGTATTGCCATGAAGCTCCATTTTATATATTAGGACCACTTGTAACTGATATTGCAGCTGGATATGATCATATAAGTTCAGCCATTGGAGCAGCAGTAGGTGGTTGGCATGGAGCTAGTATGCTATGCTATGTTACACCAAAAGAGCATCTTGGTTTGCCAAATTCAGCAGATGTTAGAGAAGGAATTATTGCCTATAAGATTGCAGCTCACGCAGCTGATATTGCCAGAAACAGACCAGGAGCTAGAGAACCAGATGATATGATGAGTGATGCTAGATACAGTTTTGATTGGAATAAGCAGTTTGAGTTGGCCCTAGATCCAGATAGAGCCAAAGAGTATCATGATGAGACTCTGCCACAAGATGTATTTAAAGAGGCAGAGTTTTGCTCAATGTGCGGACCAAAGTTTTGTAGTTACAAGATTACTCAAAACATAGTAGCCGAACATGGAGAGAGTATGAAAGATGAAGACAAAATGTCTATGCCTTCATAATATTAAAGTATAAAACAATTTAATTAAGGAGAGTTAATGAATAAAGATCAAATTTTAGAGGCACTAAGCCATGTTACATATCCTGGATTTACAAAAGATATTGTAAGCTTTGGTTTTGTAAAAGATATAGAGATAGATGATAATCGCGTAAAAGTAACAGTAGAGATTACTTCAAGTGCAGATGAAGTCAAGATGCAACTTATCAAAGATATAGAGACTGAGATTGCAAAATTGGGTGCTGATGATGTATATGTAGATATTATAGCTCCCAAAAAGCCTGTTGAGAGAAGTAACTCTATGAGTGGCAAGAATATAGCTCCACAAATCAAAAATTTTCTAATGATAAGCTCTGGAAAAGGTGGAGTTGGCAAATCAACAACAGCAGTAAACCTAGCTATTGCTATGGCTATGCAGGGTAAAAAAGTAGGATTATTGGATGCAGATATCTATGGTCCAAATATTCCAAGAATGATGAATATAGATAGTATCAAACCAGAAGTTGTTGGCAACAAAGTAAAGCCTATTGAAGCTTATGGAATAGAGGTTATGAGTATGGGTTCACTAATGGAGCCTGGACAATCTCTAATCTGGCGTGGTGCTATGATTATGAAAGCAATTGAACAATTCCTAAGAGATATTCTATGGAGTGATTTAGATGTACTTGTTATTGATATGCCTCCAGGAACAGGTGATGCTCAATTGACTTTGGCCCAATCTGTACCAGTTACAGCCGGAGTTACAGTAACTACTCCTCAAGAAGTCAGCTTGGATGATAGTAGAAGAAGTCTTGATATGTTCCAAAAATTGCATATTCCAATAGCTGGTGTTATAGAGAATATGAGTGGATTTATATGCCCTAAGTGTGGTGAAGAGTCTGATATATTTGGTATGGGTACATCAGCTCCAGTTGCCAAAGAGTACAATACAGAATTACTTGCTAGAATCCCAATAGAGCCAGAGGTTAGAATAGGAGGAGATAGCGGTAAGCCTGTAACATACTTCAAGCCAGATAGCCAAACAGCCAAAAGATTCCAAGAAGCAGCCTCGAAAGTGATTGCATTTATGGATAAAATAAATGCCGAAGGTGGAGCAGATAATGCAGCAATCCAACCAACCACCCCTCCAGGTGTCAGTGCCTGTAGCATGAAGTAACACTTCAATATAATCTATCCCTTTTTTGGGGATAGAGTTTTTATAACTGGATAAAAAATTCAAATGAATATAAAAGTTAATAATATAGGAAAAGTAAAACAAGCTGATATTGAAATAGGTGATTTGACAATTTTTGTAGGCAAGAATGGAACAAACAAAAGTTACATAGCTCATACTGTTTATATATTGGATAAAATATTAGATTCCTTTAGACATTTTGATTACTCCCCTTCTTTAAAGAGTTTGCTGACAAATTGGATATTGATATAGAAGAATTTTTTATAAAATATAAACAAAAAGAGTATGAAAGTTATGAAGGGAATATTTTTGCTGGTAAAAACAGAAGAGTAGTATATAAGTTTGATACA
>JAMOSA010000003.1 GCA_027063325.1 Campylobacteraceae bacterium | reverse complement strand
GAAATATACAAATTTATTATAGAATATATTACAAAAGAGTTAAACAGAAGTTTTAATACAGATAAAAATATAATAAAGTCTATCATACTTAATGATTTGGGTATAAATACAGAGAATATAGTTAAAAATGGAGCTTTGGAGATAGAAAGTATTAATAAAGAGAGTGATAGCATTATAGCTCTTTATAATATATTCAAAACAGTAATAGAACAATTTATACAATATAGAGTCTCACAAGAGAGATACTACTTCCCAGCTTCAAGAACAGGTTTTGTACTTGCTTTTGATGAGATAGTCTCAGGAGTTCTTAGAGATAGATTTGGAGGGAAACCTACTGCAACAAAACTTACTGAACTAACAATAGATTTTATTTCAAAATTTGCTGATATAAAATCTGGAAAATTTGATGAAAACTTACTGATAAATAGACTTAGAGATATTATTGACAAAAAAAAGTATAATTCATTAGGATTGATTTTTAATTTTATTAGCAATAAGATTATTTTTGGCAATATTATAGAAAAAAAATCAGAAGAGAACTATACACAGTTTTTATTAAATCCAATAGATACAGATAAAAATATAGAGATGCACTTGAGTTCTTCTTCAGTAGTAGAACTCTTGCCACTGATAATATTTCTAAAACACTTTGACTCTTTGGAAAATAAATTTTTGGTAATAGAGGAGCCAGAAGCCCATTTGCACCCTCAAGCACAGATTGAAATAGCAAGGCTATTGGTCATACTCGTAAATTTTGGAGCCAAGGTATTGATAACAACACATAGTGATTATATACTAAATGAAATAAACAATTGTATCAAACTTGATAAAATCAAACCAAAAATCCAACAAGAGTATTTAAATAAGCTTCAACTTCCAAAAAATATCATTATAAAGAAAAATAGAATAAAAGCATATCTGTTTAAAGATATTGAGCATGAAATTGAGGTCAAAAAGTTACAGGTTGATGATTATGGTATATCCAATGAAAACTTTGATGATATATTAGATGAATTGCTTGATAGAACAGAGTATCTTAATAGTTACTTGGATTTATAATGCTAAATGATTATCTATATCAAGAATCAAAATGCAAAGAGCATCATTGTCAAATAAACAATAAAAATATCAATACTGTTTATAAACCAAACAGAGGTCTTAAAAAGAAGATACCAAAAAGCAATAATAAATTTTGTGACTGTATCATAGAGTGTAATAACAATAAAATATAGTCGAGATACTTTGTGGTAAATTGACATATACAGAGTATAAAGATAAGCTAAAGCAGTTAGAAAACTGTATAGAGATAGTTAGATATTGTAATAGATATGATGATATAAAAAATATATTTTTAGTATATGACAGGTTAGACAATAAAAATCCAAATCTCAAAAAAAAGATGATTAATACTAAAGTAGAAAATATATTATTGGTAGTAGTACAGAATAAAAACTTTAACAAACCAATATGTTAGATATAAAAAGAGTCTGCTTTTATCACTCTAAATAAAATTTGTAGATATATTCTATTAGGGTATAATGGTGCTATGAAAACAAAAAAGATATATTTATGTGCTATAAATAATGTTTTGAGTGGGAGTTGTAGTGAGGATTGTCACTTTTGTACCCAAAGTGCCAGATACAAAGCTTCAATAGACAGATATAGATTCAAAAGTATAAATCAGATTGTATCAGAAGCAAGAGAAGCTCTATCTTATGGTGCTATTGGATACTGTTTGGTAACTGCCGGTAAGGGGCTTGATGATAGCAAGTGCGAAGAGGTTGCCAGGATTGCTCACAGACTCAAAAGAGAGTTTCCTTCACTTTGGCTGATTGGTTGTAATGGTACAGCAACCAAAGAGCAGTTAAGAGAACTCAAAAAAAGTGGAATAGACAGTTACAATCACAATCTTGAGACTTCACAGGAGTATTATCCCAAAATCTGTTCAACTCATAGTTGGCAAGAGAGATATATTACAGCCCAAAATGTCAAAAGTGAAGGTTTAATGCTCTGTTGTGGCGGTATATTTGGAATGGGTGAGAGCCAAAGAGACAGAGACTCTTTGGTATTTGCTATCTCTTCACTCAAAGCTGATGCAGTACCAATCAATTTTTATATTCCAAATCCGGCTCTACCCATAAAAGAGTGTAGTATAACTCAAAGTGAAGCTATAGATATAATACATAAAGTATCTACAGAGGTAGTAAGTGCCTCTATTGTGATGGTTGCAGGTGGTAGAGAGATGATCTTTGGAGACAGTGAAGTGGCTATGTATGAAGCTGGAGCAAATTCTATAGTAGTGGGTGATTATCTCACAACCAGTGGAGAGGTACCACAAAGAGATATAGATAGACTTAAATCTTTAGGTCTTGATATAGCAAAGGAGTGTAATGCATAGTAATACTACTACTCTAATTCTTACCCTATCAATAATAATATGGTTATCACCATTTATTGCCAAGATGCTAAAGATTCCTACAGCACCATTAGAGATAATTTTGGGTTCACTATTTGCTTATGCTGGATATTTGGGAGATAATGAATATTTTGATATTATTGCTGAGATGGGTTTTTTGTATTTGATGTTTTTAGCTGGTATGGAAGTAAATCCCAAGCAAATTACACAAAGTTCACAAAATACTCTCAAAAAATCTATTTTGTTTGTAATTACTTTGGGCTTTTTTGCTATTTTATTTGGTTTTATATTAGACTTTAATGCCATAATTATTATATCCTTGCCTCTTATATCCATAGGATTATTAGCTTCACTGTCGAAAGTCTATGGCAAAAAGGAGCCTTGGTTAAATTTGGCTGTAACTGTGGGTGTTATTGGAGAGATAACCAGTATTATAGCATTGACAATTTTGGATGTGGCAAGTTCGGTTGGATTTGGCTGGAAGCTGATTATGCAACTTGCTATGTTTACAATATTTATATCAAGTGTATATATGATGTATAGATTCCTTGTAGTTGTATTTTGGTGGTATCCAGAGTTTAAAAATGTACTTATGCCTCATTTTGATACATCAGACCAAGATGTACGAATGGCTATGGCAGTATTTTTTATAATGATATCTACAATGCTTACTATGCATCTTGAGTTAGCTCTTGGTGCATTTATAGCAGGTGTTGCTATATCTGCATTTTTTCATCACAAAAAAGAACTCGAAGAGAAGATGTCTTCACTTGGATTTGGATTTTTAGTTCCTCTGTTTTTTGTACATGTGGGTGTTTCATTTGATTTACATGCACTGATGTTGCCAGGAGTTGTAAGTGGAGCTTTGCTAATTACTGCTGTAATGATTCTAATTAGAGTATTTGCAGCATTTCATTTACGCTATATTAGAACAAGAATAGATGCCTTGCTTGTTGCTTTTTCTCTTTCGATGCCTTTGACTTTGCTTATTGCAGTAGCAACGATTGGATATACATCACAGCAGATAGATCTATATACCTACTATCAACTCATATTAGCAAGTCTGTTTGAAGTAATTATCTCAATGTTGGCTATAAAAATAATTAGAGGTTGCTGTTATAATCTTAAAAACCGCTGATTCAAAGATATGAATATACTCTTTTTAGGTATAATTATTTAACTTCTACCCATTTTTAATCATAGTGATATTGTCAATCCATATAGGATTGGCATATTTTGGGTAATAATTTCACCACAGAATTTGTGGCAAAAAGGTAAACAGTATATGTCAGTGAGTATCATAATATTAGCAGCTGGTGAGGGTACCAGAATGAAATCAGCTACTCCAAAGGTGCTACACCAAATATCGGGTAAAGAGATGCTGTTTCATACTATTGATGCAGCCAAAGAGATAAGTGATGATATAGTAGTAGTACTCTCTTATGAGTATGAGAGGGTAAAAAAGGCTGTTGAGAGTGAGTATGATGGTATCAGATTTCACAGGCAAAACAGACAAAAGTATCCAGGAACAGGTGGAGCTGTTATGGGTATTGAGCCAAAGTATGACAAAGTAGTCATTTTAAATGGTGATATGCCTTTGGTTCTGCCTGGCTCCATACAAAGGCTGATTGAAGCTGAGGGTGAAATAGCTATGAGTATATTAAAGCTCAATAACCCCTCTGGGTATGGTAGAGTAGTAGTAGATAATGGTGTAAAGGCTATAATCGAAGAGAAAGATTGTACAAAAGAGCAGTTGGATATATCTGAAGTAAATGCCGGAGTGTATGCTGTCTCCAAAGAGTTGTTATACAAATATATCCCAAGACTTAATAACAATAATGCCCAAAGGGAGTATTATCTGACTGATATTATAGAGATGGCAGTCAAAGATGGTGTAATGGTATCTGGTGTAGTAGTACCCCAAGAGGAGTTTATGGGGGTAAACTCCAAGAGTGATTTGGCAAAAGCAGAAGAGATTATGCAGCAAAGAATCAAAAACAGGTGGATGTTAGAGGGAGTTATTATGCATTTGCCAGATACCATATATATAGATTGCAAAGCCTCTTTTGAGGGTGAGTGTGAATTGTACAGTGGTGTTGTAATCACAGGTGATACCAAAATATCAACTTCAACCATATACTCACACTCTGTCATAGAGTATTCAAGCATATCACAAAGCAATATAGGTCCTATGGCTCATATCAGACCAAACAGTATAGTAACAAACAGTAAGATAGGCAACTTTACAGAACTCAAAAACAGTACTGTTATAGATACTTCTGCCGGACATCTAAGCTATTTGGGTGATTGTGAGGTAGGAAGTGGCACAAATATAGGAGCTGGTACCATTACTTGCAACTATGACGGTAAGGCAAAACATCGTACAAAGATAGGCAAAAATGTATTTATAGGCAGTGATACACAATTGGTTGCACCTGTTGAGATTGCAGATGATACAATAATTGGTGCAGGAAGTACAATAACCAAAGATGTACCCAAAGGTGCATTAGCTCTTAGTAGAGTTCCAATGCGTATAATCAAAGGGTATTTTTATAAATTTTTTCAAAAGAGTAAATGATGAATTTAGTTAATTTGAGTGGTAAAAAGATAGTAGTAGGAGTAACAGGCTCTATCTCTGCATATAAAGCCTGTGATTTGGTGAGACTCTTTGTAAAAAGCGGTGCAGATGTCAAAGTGGTAATGAGTGAATCTGCACAAAAATTTGTATCTGCTTTGACATTTGAAGCACTTACCAAAAATGAGGTATTAACCAGTAGCAGTGAGAGTTGGAGCAGTGAGAATAACCATATAGATATAGTAAAAGATGCCGATTTGTTTGTAATGGCTCCGGCAACTGCAAACAGTATAAACAAACTTGCAAAGGGTATTGCAGATACTTTGGTACTACAAGCTGCTCTTGCTACAAAGTCACCTGTTGTAATAGCTCCAGCAGCCAATACACAGATGCTTCAAAACCACTATACAGTAGGCTCTTTAAAGATGCTGAGAGTAAATGATATAGTAGTTGTAGAGCCTCAGAGTAAAAAGCTGGTATGTGGAGTTGAGGGTAGTGGAGCATTGGCAAATATAGAAGAGATATACTACCAAAGCTCCAAAGAGATACTGACAGAAGATTTCTGGAGAGATAGGAAAGTTGTAGTAACAGGAGGTGGCACAAGAGAGCCTATTGATACTGTACGCTATATATCCAACTACTCAAGTGGCAAAATGGCAGAAGCTGTTGTACTCTCTTTGTACCTAAGGGGTGCTGATGTATGCTACATAACCACAACAGGGCGTAATACTTTGCCAGATGATGTATATATCATAGATGTAGAGAGTGCAAAAGAGATGCTTGAATATACAGTTGATGCAGTCAGAGTAGCCAAAAAAGGCAAAATGACAAAACCCAGTCTAAATTCAAGTGAACCCATATCTTTGATTCGCAAAATGCCATATCTGTTTATGGTGGCAGCAGTTAGTGACTACTCTCCAAAATATCCTCAAGATGGCAAACTCAAAAAGTCTCAACTTGGTGATGAGTGGTGCCTGGAGCTTGTAAAAAATCCTGATATTTTAGAAGCTGTTGATAAAAACAATCTTGTTACAGTAGCCTTCAAAGCAGAAAGTGACAAAGAAGCAGGATTGGAAAATGCCAAAGAGATGCTAATCAAAAAGGGGGTTGATGCAGTATGTTACAACCATATAGCAGACAAAAACAGTTTTGGCAGTGATACAAATGCTGTTGAGTGGATTACAAAAGATGAGATTGTATCTATCCCAAGGGCTTCCAAATACTTGGTAGCTGGGAGTATCTTGAATCTTGCTCAAGGATTGGCAGAAGATGAAAAATAGGCTAGAGCATCTTGCTATTATTATGGATGGCAATGGCAGATGGGCTCAAGAGAGGGGATATAACCGTACCAAAGGGCATGAAGTAGGGGCTGAGGTTGTCAGAGATATTACGCAATATTGTGCAAAAGAGCCTGATATAAAGAGTCTAACACTTTATGCTTTTAGTACCGAGAATTGGAAACGCCCCAAGATGGAGGTAAACTATTTGATGAAACTTCTTGAGAGGTATATCACTAAAGAGAGAGATACCTATATGGCTCATGGCATTAAGTTTGAGACAATTGGTGATATATCTATATTTTCTTCAAAACTCCAAAAGACTCTCAAAGAGACAAGAGAACTCACCAAACACAATAATAATCTTACTCAAATACTTGCACTCAATTATGGTTCAAGAGATGAGATTGTAAGAGCAGTAAAAAAGGTAGTATCAAGTGGCAAAGAGGTAGATGAAGAGTCTATATCCAAAGCTCTTGATACACCATACAGTGATATAGATTTGATGATAAGAACAAGCGGTGAGCAGAGATTATCCAACTTTTTATTATGGCAACTTAGTTATGCAGAGTTATACTTTACACCTACTCTGTGGCCAGACTTTACAACTGAAGAGTTAGAACAAATCATAGATGATTACAAAAATCGTAATAGAAAATTTGGGGGTATATAGATGATAGAGAGTATTGCAGTATGGGGGCTTTTGTTGGCATTTTTGTTTGGATTACTTGTAGGCTCTTTTTTGAATGTGGTTATACATCGCATACCTGTGGGTGAGAGTATAGTATTCCCCTCTTCACACTGTCCGCGATGTGGAGAAGCTCTAAAGTGGTATCACAATATACCTCTATTATCCTGGCTCTTTTTGCATGGCAAGTGTGCATACTGCTATCAACCTATCTCTGTTAGATACCCGATAGTAGAGTTGCTAAATGCTTTGATTTGGACAGTTTTGTATCTAAAGATTGGTTGGCATCTGGAGTTTATATTTGTAGCAATGAGTTTTTCGGCACTTTTGGCTTTGAGTGTAATAGATTTTGATTATTTTGCAGTACCTGATTCTGTAAACTTTTTTGCTCTTGGTATGGCTTTGATTGCACCCTTTGCTAGAGTATTTGAGGGTGGTAGTTGGGATGTTGTAATAGATACATTCAAAGCTTCAGCTATAGCAGCATTTGGACTTTGGGCATTGGCTTGGGTTATATCAAAAGCAGCCAAAAAAGAGGCTATGGGTAGTGCTGATGTGATTGTAG
>JAMOSA010000002.1 GCA_027063325.1 Campylobacteraceae bacterium | reverse complement strand
CCATGGCTTCAGCTCTCCATCCATCCATATATATTTTGCTTCATTCATATGTAATACTCTCCAAATTTTATATTAATTGTATTTTGATACACAAAATAAGTTATGTAGTTTATCTAAAAGGTGGTTAATATTGGATTTATTTTATACCAAAAGAGTAGCTCTTTGTATAGCAAACCTATCTATTATAGAGTTTTGGATATAATCGGCAAATTTTATAAAATTATGGGAGAGCAAGCGATGAAGATGAGCGGTGCTCAGATGGTATGTGAGGCAATAATTGCCGAGGGTGTTGATGTAGTATTTGGATACCCCGGTGGTGCCATTATGAATGTATATGATGAGATATACAAACAAAATTCATTTAGACATATTCTAACAAGACACGAACAAGCAGCAGTTCATGCTGCAGACGGATATGCAAGAGCAACAGGTCGTGTAGGCGTAGCAATGGTTACAAGCGGACCGGGATTTACAAATGCTGTTACAGGATTAGCTACTGCCTATGCTGATTCTGTACCTATGGTAGTAATATCTGGTCAGGTCCCTTTGAGCTTGATTGGTACAGATGGTTTTCAAGAAGTTGATGCAGTAGGTATATCAAGAGCATGTACAAAGCACAACTACTTAGTACGATCTATTGATGATTTGCCAAGAGTACTAAAAGAGGCTTTTTATATAGCATCAAGCGGAAGACCAGGACCTATACTTGTAGATATTCCAAAAGATATTACAGGTGAGCTTGGGCATTTTGAGTATCCAAAGAGTGTAGATTTACCTACATACAAACCAAGATACAAAGGTAACAACAGGCAGATTAAAAAAGCAGTTGAAGCTATACTTGAGGCTAAAAAACCACTACTTTATGTAGGTGGTGGTACCGTACTTGGCAAAGCATCAGATGAAGTTAGAGAGTTGGCCAAAATTACTCAAATACCAGCAGTAGAGACACTGATGGCAAGAGGTGTAATGGGTGCATCCAACCCACTTCTGCTTGGTATGGTTGGAATGCATGGTAATTATGCTTCAAATATGGCTATGAGTGAATCTGATTTGATTATATCTTTGGGAGCTAGATTTGATGATAGAGTTACAGGTAAGCTATCTGAATTTGCCAAATATGCAGATGTAATTCATATAGATATAGATCCTGCCAATATTGGTAAAATAGTAGATGTTGATTACCCAATAGTAGGTGATGTAAAGCAGGTAGTATCTAAAATGATTAAGATGATCAAAGATAGAGCCAATCCAGATAGATACCAGGTATGGAGGGATATACTAGCTAGATATAATCAATTGCATCCATTAATGTATAATGACAGTGATGAAGTAATAAAACCTCAGTGGGTTATTCAAAGACTTGGAGAATTAGTAGGTAAAGATGCCGTAATTACATCTGATGTGGGACAACACCAGATGTGGGCGGCACAATACTATCCGTTTGATAGACCAAATCAATGGATAAATTCAGGTGGACTTGGAACTATGGGATATGGTTTTCCAGCTGCTATTGGTGCAAAGGTTGGTAAACCTGATAATATTGTAATCAATATTACAGGTGATGGATCTATATTGATGAATGTACAAGAGTTAGTAACAGCATCAGAAAATAATATACCTGTAATTAATGTAATATTAAACAACCATTTTTTGGGTATGGTTAGACAGTGGCAAACATTCTTTTATGACAAAAGATATAGTGAGACAGATTTGAGCTATCAGCCAAATTGGAAAATGTTGGCTCAAGCGTGTGGTGGTGAAGGTTTTGATGTAACTACCAAAGAGGAGTTTGACAAAGCTATCAAAGATGCTATAGCATCAAACAAAGTATGTTTTGTAAATGTAGCTGTTGACAGATTTGAGAATGTATTGCCAATGGTACCAGCTGGTGGTGCTTTATATAATATGCTATTGGAACATAAGGATAAGTAGATATGGATAAAGTTAGAAGAGTCATTTCTGTCATTGTTGCCAATGAAGCACAAGTGTTAGCAAGAGTTTCTGGTCTGTTTGCAGGGCGTGGATATAATATAGATTCTCTTACAGTAGCGCCAATACCAGATACAGATTTGTCACATATGACAATAGTTACTAGAGGAAATCGTAGAGTAATAGAGCAAATTACCAAACAGTTGCATAAACTCATTCCTACATTCAAAGTTATTGAACACAGTGAAATGGTTGAAAAGGAGATGGTACTTATCAAATTCCCTATCGATGAGAAACTAAGTGATATCCAAGCTCTATGCCAAGCATATAATGGTGGAATTGTAAATGTAGGACAAGATTTTATTATATCTATGGTAGCAGATGAATCTTGTCGTGTAAAACACTTTATAGAAGCAGCCAAAAGATACCACCCTATTGAGATAGTAAAAAGTGGTGTAGTAGCTATGGAGAGATAAAAATGACTCTATCATATATAGCAAAGTATGCAGATATAGATTTAGATAGTGATATAGATATAAAAATTAGAGGCATAAAGCCTCTACATTTAGCAAATAGCGGTGATATTACATTTTTGCACTCAAATAAGTATCTAAAAGAGCTAAAGAATACAAAAGCATCTGCTATATTGATAGAATCAAAATATGTAGAGTATCTGCCAAGTGGTGTAATACCACTAATTACTGATGAACCATATTTAAAATTAGCCTATATATCCAAACTCTTTGCACCAAAACTAAATATAAAAACATATAAACCAACTTTGGGTAAAAAAAGTGATATATCTGATACAACCAAATGTGGCAAAGATGTAACTATAGGTAAAAATACTCAAATAATGTCAGGCTGTTATATAGGTGATGGTGTAACGATAGGAGATGATGTATTAATTTATCCTAATGTTACCATATATCATGGTGTAACAATTAAAGATAGAGTTATTATACACAGTGGTACAGTAGTAGGTAGTGATGGATATGGTTTTGCCCACACAAAAGATGGCAGACACATTAAAATATATCAACTTGGCGGTGTAGTAGTAGGTAATGATGTAGAAATAGGGGCAAACTGTACCATAGATAGAGGAGCTTTGGGAGATACTATTATATCAGATGGTACAAAAATAGATAATCTTGTACAAATTGGACACAATTGTGAAATTGGTGAAAATTGTCTAATAGTATCTCAAGTTGGTATATCAGGCTCCACAAAGCTTGGCAAAAATGTGATAATGGGTGGTCAAAGTGCCACAGCAGGACACTTGAGCATAGGTGATTTTGCTACCATAGCAGCAAGAGGAGGAGTAACCAAATCTCTTGAGGGTGGCAAAATATATGGAGGTTTCCCTGCTATTGATATAAAATTATGGAAAAGAACCCAAGCAGCAATAGCAAGATTATTGAAAAAATAGAGATTAAAAGGAAAAAAATTTCCTATTTAATAGTTAAGTATTAAGGAGTTTTATGAACGATCTATTTGATAGTGAAATAGAGCAGATACCTATACAAGATAGTATCAGTAGTAGTTATTTGGATTACTCTATGAGTGTAATTATTGGTCGTGCTTTGCCAGATGCCAGAGATGGATTAAAGCCTGTTCATAGAAGAATACTCTATGCTATGAATGAATTAAACTTAACTCATAGAGCCAATTATAAAAAATCAGCCAGAATTGTAGGGGATGTGATAGGTAAATATCACCCTCATGGTGATACTGCTGTATATGATGCTCTTGTGCGTATGGCTCAGGATTTTTCTATGAGGATACCTCTTATAGATGGTCAGGGTAACTTTGGTTCAGTTGATGGTGACAATCCAGCTGCTATGAGATATACAGAGGCTCGTATGGCAAAAATGGCAGAAGAGCTTCTTAGAGATATAGAAAAAGATACAGTAGATTATGTACCAAACTATGATGACAGTCTAAAAG
>JAMOSA010000001.1 GCA_027063325.1 Campylobacteraceae bacterium | reverse complement strand
CTACTGCAATCCACAACAACCATTTACCTCCGCTCCACTCCATAAGCAAAAAGCCAATAGCTATCATCTGTACTACAGTCTTTACCTTGCCAAGCCAACTTGCAGATACATCTATACCTTGACTTACAGCCGATACCCTAAGACCTGTTATAAACAACTCTCTTGTAAGTATCAAATATATAGCCCACGGAGAGGCTCTATCCAACATCATCAACCCCAAAAATCCAGCAAGAGTGAGCATCTTATCAGCTAATGGGTCTAGTATTGAACCAAGCAGGGTAATTTGGTCAAATGTTCTTGCTATATAACCATCAAAAAAATCTGTAACACTAGCAAGTACAAAGATAAATGCTGCCATATAATCTAGCCAACTATAATGAATCCCAGCAAATATAGATAAATCTCTATTTACCAAAAAAAAGAACATAACTGGTGCCATTAGCAATCTAATAGATGCCAATATATTTGGCACATTCAAAGCTTTCTCACTCATAATAGATACTCTCCTACTCCATATATTAAACTTTTTAGTGATTATACTATTATATGATTGGTTATTCATATCTATTTTGCTTAATATCATTTATTACAATATAATTACACCAAAGGCAAATCGATTGAGATTTGAAAAAGAGAAGAAAAAGAGAAAAGGAAAAGGAATATATAGTGAAACAACTCTATCACTCTTATGAAGAAGCAGTAGAACTATTTAAAAGATTACAAGAAAGAAGACCTGATATTTTTAGAGTTGAAGTTATAGGCAAAACATGGGAAGCAAGAGATATAATAGTAGTAACTATTACTGACAATATAGAAAAAGCCGAAGATAAACCGGCTCTGTTTTTTACCGGTACAATCCACGCTAGAGAGTGGATAGGCTTGGAACTTGCCATTGGATTTGCAGAGTTTATAGATAGAAATATAGCTTATGACAAGGTTATACAAGAAGCCCTAAAAGACTCTACAGTATATATGGTACCGTGTGCAAATCCAGATGGGTTTGAGTACTCTAGGAATCACTTCTCATTTTGGAGAAAGAATCGCCGTCAAAATGCAGATGGTAGTTATGGAGTGGATTTAAACAGAAATTTTCCTATAGGATTTGTAAAGAGTAATTCACCTACATCAAATGTATATGGCGGACCAGAACCATTTAGTGAACCAGAAACAAGAGCATTGAGAGATTTTGTACTCTCCCATCCAAATATATCCATAGCACTAGATTACCACTCCCAAGGAAATGTATTCTTTCCGGCACACGACTTTAGACACGAAGATACAATTGATACTACAGATATGAATGTACTTTGTGCAAATATGGCTGAAGAGATACGAAAAATAAGCGATAGAAAATATGGTATCCATCAGGGGAAACCACCTACAAAACTAATAAGCGGAAGTGGCAGAGAGTTTTACTACTCTCAAGGGATTATATCCAGTGTTGTAGAGGTTGGTACTAGAAATATATCTGATTATCTTGATGATATGATAGAGCATATCAGAGAGCATATTCCAGCACTCCTAAGTGCAGCAAAAGAGGTTCCAAACTACTCAAGAGATAATACACTCCCAAGACCTGAGAACTTTAGAGCTACATTTGTAGGGGTTGATACAGTAACTTTGGAGTGGGAACCATATACAAACATAAAAGATAGTGAAATATATTTTGAGATATATAGAAGCCTAAATGAAAAATCATACTGCAGACCATTTAATCTGATGGGGCTTACTCAGGCAAACCGCTTTGCAGATAACAATTTGCAAAGTGATAGAGCATACTTTTATCATATAAGAGCTGTATGTAAAAAGAGTGGCAAAAAATCACCGTTTGCTCCTGTTTTGGCAATTCGTACACATGTAGCCGATGATGAATTTCATAGAACATACTTTCCAACTCCTGACAAAACTGGTTATATTGCCCAAAAATCCAAAGACAACAAAGCACATTTTGGTATAAACTCTTTGTTTGTAGGTGTCAATGAGACAAAGGGTATAACCTACTCTATTGTTACAATACCTCTAAAAAGTATTCCAGACAATGCCATAATAAAATATGCAAAATTCAGATTATACCCTCTAAATAGAGTTGGAGTTACAATTGAAAAGTATGGAGAGTGGAATATATCTATAATAGATGATTCTAATATAGAGGATTTAAGTAGTTATGAAGAGGTAGCAAATGCCAAACCCCTCACATACATAGGCAGACCGATACCTTCTAATCATCTTACACAGGGTATATGGTGCAGTTGGGACTTTAGTGAAATTGAGTGTAATGAATTATCCAGATTTTTGGAAAAAGATTATGTAGTATTTAGAATAGAAGGACCAAAAGAGTTGCCAATTGGCAGAAGTTCACAGATGATGCAGTGGGATTTGGGCTATGGCAAATATGGAGGTGGCTTGGCATATAGACCACATCTTGAAATTACTTATACAATGCCTCCACAAAAGATAGAACTATTTCCAAAGCACAGCTTCACACTCTCGGCAAATGAGATAAAAGAGGATAAAATTGTATGTGGATTTGACAAGAATGGCAAAAAGATATATGCAACTTTTGATTTTGAGCTTGGTTCACTTCCTGCATGGGAATTTTTATCTATAACTCAAGCTTATGTGGTGTTAAATCCTGTCAATGTATATGCAAAAGAGAATATCAGATTTCATCTTGAGATGATAGAAACAAAAGATGAGAGAGATTATGAATCTCTAAAAAATAGACATATTATAGAAAATATTGGTTATGATGTTAGTGTAAATGAACTCAAAAATGAAGAGCAAGTATTTGTATTTGATACTTATGCCATACAAGAGTTTGGAAATAGACTTCAAGATAAAAAGTCTGTAGCCTTCTTGCTAAGACCAAGTTCAGCTCAAAAACTTGTCAAAAACTCTGTAGTAGAGTGGCACAGCTCTCATCCTGATTTTACTCCAAAACTTGTAATTGAGTATCTAAACAAACGAAGAAAACCTATAGAGCCTGTGAGTAATCTCAGATATACCATTGATAACGGTAAAATCAAGCTGAGTTGGAAAAATCCAAAAAATAAGGATTTTAAAGGTGTATTTGTGATAAAAAATCCATTTAGAAAACCAATCTCTCCATATGACGGAGACAAGCTCTATGGAGGACCTGAAAATTGGACATATGATGATTTTGGAGCATTGGATATTGACAAATACTATGCAGTCTTTACATATGATGATGTACCAAACTTCAGTGAACCTGTAATATTGGAGTATAAGGCAAAAAAGAGATAGATGAATAGCAAAAGATTATTAAAAGAGACTCTAAAAGTTGAGAGTATAGATAATATATACTCCAACACAAAGTCTCTTTTTAAATATATCAACCATATTTTGTATCAAAATAAAATAGTCTGCTTATTACAAAGATATAGCAAAGTTGTAAAGCAGGAGATTATCAGATGACACATATAGAGTTGATAGAGCAACTCTATCGATACAGGGATATTATAGATAGAGGATACAAAGAGGGTGAATTAGACAGTGTCCCAAAACCTCTACAGGAGAGTACACTCTTTATCAAAGTAGGTTCCAAATATAGATTAAACAGAAGCTATATATCTTTTGTAAATTTTGCTTTAGATAGAGTAGATTATACAGTGATATTTGGAGATTATGAAGAGGAACATCGCCAAATAATTATAAACAAACAAAGATATGAAGATACCAAAAAGATACAGTATCATCAAAAAGTTATTGATTTGATAAATGATATATATCTAAAGTTTTATTACAGAGATAGTCAAATAAATTCAGCTTTAAAATCCTTACAAAGGCAGGATAATGAAGAGTTGGATATATTGATTGAATCGGCAAATGATATATTAAAACAGATAAGAGAAGTTGTAGAAGCAAACAGT